>CAMWKY010000026.1 GCA_947174965.1 uncultured Ruminococcus sp.
GACTGGGAAGAAATACTTGGTGTTGAAGATAATCTGGGCGATGCTTATGAAAGTCTGATTAGTGATGATGCTTTGGATTATCCTGATGATTCTTATGATGAAGAATATTATGAAGGAATCCCGAAAGCCTTATATCATAACAATAACGGGATTATCAGCTTTGATTATAACGGAAAAACAATCAGTTTCAGCAGAATGTGGGCAAATCATATTTTTGATGAAAATGAGATTTGCGACCTTATTTCAGGCAAAAGCATAACATTTATATATACAAATGACAATGGCAAAGATTATTCTGTAACAGGAAAACTTGCAGGCTGTTATTATAACGGCGAAAAATTCATTGGTTTTTCTGCTTATAGTTTTACGCCGTATAAACCCACTGGTTACGTTGAAGATTTGGACGCTATCTGTGGTGATATGTGCGTATGGTGATATGTGCATATAAAAATATATTGAAAGGAAAAAGATAAAAATATGAATTTATCAATGAAATGGCTCAAAGATTATGTTGATATTGATGTGCCGATAAAGGACTATTGCCACGCTCTTACAATGAGTGGCTCAAAGGTTGAGTGCTATGAAGTTGAGGGCAGTGAAATTTCAAATGTTGTTGTTGGAAAGATTCTTTCCGTTACACCGCATGAAAACTCCGACCACCTTGTTGTGTGTCAGGTTGAAGTTGGAAAAGATGAACCAGTACAGATTGTAACAGGCGCATCAAATGTAAATGCAGGAGATATTGTACCTGTTGCGCTTGACGGCTCGACACTCCCGAACGGTGTAAAAATCAAAAAAGGTAAACTGCGTGGCGTTGCATCAAATGGTATGCTCTGCTCACTCGGTGAACTCGGACTTGACAAGAGAGATTTTCCGTATGCAATTGAGGACGGTATTTTCATAATGCAGGAGGACTGCGAAATCGGACAGGATATACAGTCCGCAATCGGTCTGAATGATACTTCTGTTGAATTTGAAATCACATCAAACCGCCCCGACTGTCTTAGCGTTATCGGACTTGCAAGAGAAACATCTGCAACATACAACCTCCCACTCAATGTAAAAGCACCCGAATTTAAAGGCGTTGACGGAAATATAGATGATATACTCAAAGTTGACATAACAAACACGGATAAATGCAGAAGATATTGTGCAGGTATAGTAAAGAATGTCAAAATTGAGCCGTCGCCACGCTGGTTGAGGGAGCGACTTCGTGCAAGCGGAGTACGTCCGATAAATAACCTTGTTGACATAACCAACTATGTAATGCTTGAATACGGTCAGCCTATGCACGCATTTGATTTGCGTTATGTTGAGGGCGCACATATCAATGTAAGAAACGCTATAAACGGTGAAAAGATTGTCACACTTGACGGTGTTGAGCGTGAACTTTCAGACGATATGCTTGTTATTGCGGACGACAAAAAGCCTGTTGCAGTTGCAGGAATCATGGGCGGAGAATACAGCGGTATCATGGACGATACAACAACAGTTGTATTTGAATCTGCATACTTTGAGCCGACACAAGTGAGACAGACATCTAAAAAACTGCGTCTTAAATCAGATGCTTGTGCAAGATACGAAAAAGGTGTTGACCCGTTTATCTCAATGACCTGTTTGAAGCGTGCATTTGAACTTGTTGAACTTCTCGGAGCAGGTGAAGTAATAAATACTGTTATCGACTGCAATTATCTTGACGAAAATGACGTTAAAACAGTTGATTTTGATGCAGACTGGATAAATGAATTTCTTGGTACTGAACTTTCAGCAGACGAAATGACAGACTATCTCACAAGACTTGGTTTCAGCGTTGAAAATAATAAAGTAACTGCACCGTCATTCAGAATTGACATTGAGCGTCCTGCTGACATTGCGGAGGAAGTCGCAAGAATCTACGGCTATAATAATATCCCGTCAACTGATTTCCGTGGAGTTGCAAAGGCTGAATTTACAGCAGA
Organism: uncultured Ruminococcus sp.; assembly: GCA_947174965.1. Taxonomy (GTDB): domain Bacteria; phylum Bacillota; class Clostridia; order Oscillospirales; family Ruminococcaceae; genus Ruminococcus. Next base: position 1,959 of record CAMWKY010000026.1, read on the forward strand.
ACAAAAGTTCGTCCGCACATTGAGAAGTACAGCCGTTTCACTTGGCGGATATGAGATTGCAACATATTCATTTGTATCACCAAAGTACTTTGATAAAATAAGACTTCCTGAAAACAGCAGATTGCGCAAAGTTGTAAGAATTGTGAATCCGCTCGGAGAAGATACAAGTGTCATGAGAACATCAACAATTCCGTCAATGCTTGATGTGCTTTCATTCAACTACAACAACAGAAATGAGAGTGCCTGCCTGTTTGAGATTGCCAAAGAGTACCTGCCTGTTGACGAAAAGAGAAACTATGCATCTGATGAGGCTATGCTTGTAAACAGCGGACAGCCACGTCACGAATATGAGTATCAGCTTCCCGACGAATTACAGCGTATCACAATCGGTATGTACGGCAATAACGCTGACTTCTACACCCTCAAAGGCATGGTTGAGCAGATACTTTCTGAAATCAATATTGCTGATGTTGAGTATATGCGTGCAGGAGATTGTGAAGTATTCGACGAAAAATACGCTTTCCACAATGGCAGAAGTGCTGTAATCATAAAGGACGGCAAACATCTTGGAATCATGGGAGAAATTCACCCGCAGGTACAGGAAAACTACGGAATCGGCACAAAAACTTACATTGCAAAGCTGAATATACCTGAACTTATGGAATGTTCAGTTGAGGAGATAAAATATAGTCCACTCCCGAAATTCCCTGCAACAACAAGAGATTTGAGCCTTATTGTTGATGATGAAGTACCTGTTGCTGAACTTGAAAAAGCTATAAAAGGTGCTGTCGGAAAGATTCTTGAAAAGGTTACACTTTTTGACGTATACAAAGGCAAGCAGATTGCAGACGGCAAGAAATCTGTTTCCTACTCAATTTCAATGCGTTCACACGAGGGTACACTCACGGACGAACAAGCAGACAGTGCAATGAAAAAAGCACTCAAAGCCCTTGCAAATATCGGAGCAGAACTCAGACAATAATAAAATTTGCTGTATCAGTTTTTTTGGATTGGTACAGCATTTTTCTGTTGCAAAAATCCGTAAAATATGCTATAATATATACAGGGGGTGATTATTATGAGAGTACTTGTTGTTGATGATAACGAAATAAATCTTGAAATACAGCAGATGATGCTTGAAAGCTGTGGGCTTGACGTTGATACAGCAGAAAGCGGAAAAGACGCTGTTGAACTTGCAAAGACACATGATTTTTCCATAATATTTATGGACATAAATATGCCCGAAATGGACGGCTATACAGCTTGCAAGCTTATCAGGGAGACGGATAAGGACGTTTCCGTGATTGCACTTTCTGCCGATAATCCCGAAGATGACAGCCGTTTTGCTGAATCGGGTATGAACGGCTATCTTATGAAGCCTCTGCAAATCGACGACCTGAAAAAACTGCTGAAAAATTACATGGATATTCAGGCGGAAACAAGAATAGCAGATGCGGAAAATGTTATCTTTGATTATGACGGACTTATGAGCGTTATAAAAGATGAAAAAGCTGTCCAGCGACTTCTCAATCAGTTTATCAGTGTACACAACAGAGACTGCGAACTGCTTAACGAACGTGTGCAGGCAGGGAATTTTCTGGAAGCAAGGGAAATCATGCACAATATAAGGGGTATTTCTGGAAATATGTTCTGCCACAGACTTTATAAGCTGTCATGCGAACTCAACAGCGAACTAAGGCAGGAACACTTTGAAAGTCTTGACGAATTTACGAAGATATGGAATATAACTGTAAGAACACTGGAGGAATACCACAATAAACTTGAAAAAAAATATCCTGCAAAGGAAAACAAAACAGACTGGAATACACTATGGAACAGCTTTATTTCCCTTTGCTATGAATTTGATATATCTGCTGTTGATATTTTCACGGAGCATATACAGTCATTCATTGCAAATATGAGTGCAGAAAAATTCAAACAACTGAAAAAAGCTGTACTTAACTATGATTTTTTGTGGATTTCAGACAATATGTAACAAAGGAGAGTATAGAAAATTGTATAATGTATTATTAGTTGAAGATGATACAGCACTTCGTTTCATATATTCAAAAATGAAAACGTGGTCTGACTGTGGATTCAAAATAACCAGCGAAGCATCTAACGGCAAGATAGCACTTGAAATACTTGAAAAAAAGTCGTTCGACCTGATTTTCACGGATATTCGTATGCCTTTTGTTGATGGTATAGAACTTCTGCGCAAACTGAAAGAACAGGAAAACGAAACACCTGTTGTCTTTGCAAGCTCCTATGATGAGTTTGAGTACGCACGTCAGGGGCTTGTATTAGGTGCATTTGATTATCTTCTCAAACCTGTCCAGAGGGACGAACTGGAAAACGTTTTACAGCGTATAAAGAAGCATATAAAAGATGTGGAGGGCAAAACAAAGATTGTATCTGTTGTGGCTGATGTTATAGACGAACTTGGTATTCTTTCAGATGCAAATAAATTCATAAATCAGGTTGCCGTATACTGCTCTGAACACTACAACGAGATTTTCACTGTCGAGGATATTGCAAACTCTCTCGGCTACAGCAAGGACTATTTCAGCAAGCTTTTCAAACAGCATTTTGGTATAACGTTCCATGACTTCCATTCAAGAGTAAAGATTGCATACGCTGTTGAACTTCTCAAAACAGGCAACTATAAGTCGTATGAAATAAGCGATATGCTTGGTTATGCGACTGTTGACTATTTTACAAAGGTATTCAAGGATATAACAGGGACAACGCCGTCAAAAATAAAGTAGGGTGATGTAAATGACGAACTATGCGGAAATTCTTATTGTAGATGATATGCCCGACCATATAGCGTATTCAGGTATGCTCCTGAAATCAGAGGGCTACAGAGTTTTTGCGACAACAAGCGGAAAAGCTGTAAAGCGGTTTATTGAAAAAAGAGTACCTGATTTGATATTGCTTGATATTCAGCTTGGCGATATGAACGGACTTGAAATATGCCGTATGATAAAGACAAATCCAAAGACAAAGGAAGTGCCGATAATATTTCTCACTTCTGAAACAAGTCCTGATATAATAAATCAGAGTTTTGAGCTTGGTGGGTGCGACTACGTAAAAAAGCCGTTTATCAAAGAGGAGTACCTTGCAAGAATCAGAACGCATCTACAGATAAATGCGCAGAAACAAGACCTCACAAATGCAAACAATGAACTTACTATGTTCTGTTCTGCCGTCTCGCACGACCTCAAAGCACCATTCAACATCATAAATATGCTTGTTGATATGCTTAAAAGCGAACTTGGTGAAAATCAGAGTGAGGGAGTCTATGATATAATGGCAATGATTGAATCAAAGACTACGCAGACAAGAATCATGATAGAACGTTTGTTTGAATTTTCAAAGATGTGCAACGTCAAGCCGGAAATGCAGTCTGTTGACGTAGGTAAACTTGCTATAGACACATTCAATGAACTGAAAAGCATTAATTCCGACAGAGATATTGAGTTCATATGCGGAGATTTGCCGATTGTAAAAGGTGATGCGGTTTTAATAGAAATCATGCTGAAAAATCTGTTAGGCAACTCAATAAAATACACATCCAAACGCAAAAAAGCTGTTATTGAGATGTCAGGAAATACGGACAACACATACAATATAATCAGAATAAAAGATAACGGTTCAGGTTTTGACATGGCTTATGCAAACAAGCTGTTTCAGGTATTCCAGCGACTGCATACTGATGACGAATTTGAGGGAAGTGGTGTCGGACTTGCACTTGTTTCACGCATTATGCAACGTCACGGCGGACGCATTGAAGCATACGGAGAAGTTGACAAGGGTGCAGAATTTTCACTGCTGTTCCCGAAAAATAACTTGTGAGGTGATAAAGTGAAAAAGATAATAGCATTTCTTTCTGCTGTTTCGATAATTTCCGCAATGCCTTTTTCAGCTTATGCGGTTGAAACAGACTACACGGAATCAACCGAAACTATAAACAATCCAGCCTGCGGATATACTACTACTGTATGGGCGGTGTGCAAGCCACAGAATACACCTGTTTATAATCCGACAGGAAATTTAGTTCTGTTTTTTATTGATATAGGCAACTTTTCAAGTGGCGCAAATTCAGACGGCAAGGACTATGATTTAGATGACGCTTTTTTCAGCGCATGGGACGAAACACTACAGAACTGCAAAGACAACGGCTGTATGGTTGCACTGCGTTTCAGATATGATGCAAACGGCAAGGACAATCCCGAACCTGAAACATTTGAGCAGGTACTCAATCATGTGCAGCAGGTGAAAGACAGCAGACTTCTTGAAAAGTACGCTGATATTCTTGCATACGTTGAATCGGGATTTGTCGGGAAATGGGGCGAACAGCACGGCGGAAAGTATACGTCCGTACAGTACAAGGCGCAACTTTTGCAGGCGGTGCTTGATGCTGTACCGTCGCCGATTCCAGTGACAGTGCGAACACCTGATATTTTTGCGGAGTGGGCAGGAATAAAGCGTTCTCAACTTGCGGACACTGAACTTATTGAAAGTCTCACTGAAAGCGAATACTGCCCCGATATTCAGTCTTACAGAAACAGAATTGGCTTGTATGATGATGGCTATATGGGAAGCAACTCTGATTTAGGAACGTATGCAGACCGTGAAATTGAAACAGCGTGGTTGAGAAATCAGACTTACACATCATATTTCGGCGGTGAATTTTCAGGCAATATAGAATTTGCAAAGCAGTATGATACATATCTTCCTGAAAATGCAGTTCCGGAGATGTACAAAACGCATTTAAGCTACATCAACAGCAACATCTTCCAGCTTTACAACGACTATGAATATTCCGCAGACTATGGCATAACTGCCGACACTTCCGCATACTATGGAAAATCCGTATATAAATTTATCCGTGACCATATCGGCTATCGGTTTGTACTGCGCAACTCTGAAATCACGGCGGAAACAGTTCAGGGCGGTGATATTACAGTTAATTTTGATGTGGAAAATACAGGCTTTGCAAATGTTATCCCGAACACGAAAAGCTATGTCATTCTCGAAAAAGACGGCGTATATATGACAACTGACTGCAATATTGACTGCAAAAAATGGGACTCATGCACCGTATCGCATGAATCAGTTGATATAAAAATCCCCGATAATATCGAATCAGGCGAATGGAACGTATATTTCAAGGTGAACGTCGGAACTGATGCGGATATACTGAACATGAACAGCAGGAGCATACGTTTCGCAAACAATAACACATGGAACGGCACAATTGGTGCGAATCTTATCGGAAAGACTGTCATAACTGAATCACCTCAAAAAAGCTCCGACAATGCGCATTTTTATTCAGTCGGAAGCGGTATAACTGTTGACGGCATTATATCACAGTATGAATGGGACAAACCGTGTGCGGAGAGTGAAATATATACTTATGCCGACGAAAATTATTTGTATGTCATGACACCTATGTCAAATAAAAATACGTCTGCACCCGTATACAATATACAAATTACAAATGCGCAGGATAACGAAAGATATTGGCTATACTATATGTCAAGCGGATTTGTGTACTTCAATAAAGGCGACTATAACGGCTGTCAGTGCAAATGGAGTGAGGACGTTGTTGAGTTCAGACTGCCACTTGATAAAATCAATATGAAGTCGGGCGACAAGATAGAAAGACTGCGTATATTTTTGCAGGACAGCGGAAATGAATGGGCGGTAACAGGTGATGACAATGCCTATGATGTTAATGTTGAATCAGATTTCAGCGTATTTTCGGCATATTCAGACGTTTATCTCAATAAGGGCGAAAGCTATGAGTACACCATTATAACCGAATCGGACAACATGAAATACGAATGGCTGAAAGACGGCGAAGCAATCCCCGAAACAAATAAAAGCATCACTGCAAAAGATGCAGGGGCATATGACGTAAAAATCACGTCCGAAACAGGCATTGAAAAGACAGTCCACGCTTTCAGGATATATGCCAATGAATCCGCATATTTAAAAGGTGATGCAAACTGCGACGGATATGTGAATATTGCAGATGCAACAGCGATAATTCAGCACATGGGAAACCGTGACAAGTATGGACTGTCGAAGCAGGGTCTTATTAATGCTGATGTTGACGGTGCGGACGGTGTAACAGGTCTTGACGCACTGAAAATACAGGAACTTGAAGCAGGAATCATAGAAAGCTTGTGAGGTGACTATGGAAAGTATTTTGTTTTCAGAACAGGAAATCAGGAATAAAACGTCAGAAACAGGCAACTATATAAGCAGGAAATACAAGGATAAACCATTGCTTATCGTTGGCATACTCAAAGGCTCATTTGTTTTTCTTGCGGACTTAATCAGGGCGATAGATATACCGTGCGAAGTGGGATTTATGTGTGCTGAAAGCTATGAGGGTACGGAATCAACAGGCGAAGTCAGGATAACGCTTGACCTGAAACAAGATATATCGCAGTATCATGTAATTATTGCAGAGGATATAATTGACACGGGTCGAACTCTTAAAGCTGTTGCGGATATTCTGAAAGAAAGAAATCCGCTGTCGCTTGAAATAATCACACTTCTTGACAAGCCGTCACGCCGTATTGCTGATATTGATGCGGATATATCGCTTTTCACGATACCGGACTTGTTTGTTGTGGGATATGGGCTTGACTATAACGAAAATTTCAGAAATCTGCCGTATATTGCGGAATTACGATAATAAAGGAGAAAATATATGAATACAAACGGAAAAAAGGTTGTATTAATCGGAACAGGCATGGTTGGAATGAGTTTTGCGTATTCTATAGTAAATCAAGGCGGAATATGCAACGAACTTGTGCTGATTGACATAAATAAGGAGCGTGCAATCGGTGAAGCTATGGACTTGAATCATGGACTTGCATTTGCAAAGTCGAACATGAAAATATACGCAGGAACTTACAAAGACTGCAAAGACGCTGATATTGTCGTAATATCGGCAGGAGTTGCGCAGAAAGAGGGTGAAACACGTCTTGACCTTCTCCAACGCAATACAGATGTTTTCCGTTCAATTATAACACCTGTTGTAAAGTCGGGATTTGACGGTATTTTCCTCGTTGCAACAAATCCTGTTGACATTATGACACGTGTAACATACGAACTCTCACGCTTCGGCGCATCTCGTGTAATCGGCACGGGAACTTCTCTCGATACAGCAAGACTGCGCTATCTTCTTGGCGATTATTTTACAGTTGACCCGAAAAATATCCACGCTTACGTAATCGGCGAACATGGCGACAGTGAGTTTGTACCAGTTTCGCAGGTTATGCTCGGTACAAAGCACGTCACAGAAATCCTCGACAATGACGGAAACAGCTACTGCATTGACGATATGCAGAGTATTGAGGAACAGGTGAGAACATCTGCATATAAGATTATTGAGGCAAAGCGTGCAACTTATTACGGTATCGGCATGGCTATAACACGTATTGTCAAGGCGATTTTAGGGGACGAAAACAGCGTTCTTACTGTTTCGGCGAAGATGTGCGGAGAATACGACTGCAAAAATGTATTTGTGGGAGTACCGTGTATAATCGGCAGAAACGGAGTGAAAGAGATACTTGAATTATCGCTCACGGACGAAGAAATGACGAAGTTCAAGTCATCTGTGGAAGTGCTTGACAGAAGTTTCGACGGTCTTAATATATGAACTTCATGAAAAAATCTGTTGCTGTTCTGTGCATGATGATGCTTACGGGTTGCGGAGACGTTGCAACGCAGTCATCAGCCAAAACAGAAACAACTGTATCAGACGACGAAATATACAGCGGTATTGTGGAATCGCTTGAAAATATGAGTATGGAATCAGAATATCCGTGCGTTATTGATTCAGACAGAACTGAACGAATAATCAGCATAATCAACGAAAAACGCCCCGAACTGTTCTGGATTACAGGATTTACAACAACAAGCTACCCGAAAAAGACAACGATAGAAATTGACGTTCTGAACGGCTATAAACCGACAGAACTTGAAACTATGTATCATGATATTGTCGCATCAGCGGACGAACTTATCAGCAGTATACCGTCACATCTCGACACTTACGGAACAGTTGTTTTTGTGCACGACTATATAGTCTCCAACTGCGAATACTATATGGAGGGTGCGGACAGCGGAACTTTCGGACTTTGGAGCAATGCGTATGGTTGTCTTGTAAACGGTCGGGCAGTATGTCAGGGATATGCAGAGGCTTTTCAGTACATCATGAATCGGCTTGATATTGAGTGCGGAATATGCAAAGGTGACACAAAAAGAGGTCGGCACGCATGGAATTATGTAAATATTGACGGCAAATACTACTGGATTGACTTGACATGGGACGACCCTGTTTCAGAATACGGCGAAATCGGTGAAATAACACACACATACTGCCTTATTGATGACAACCGTCTTATGCGCACACGGACTATCGACAGCAACTGCAACTTCATACCAAAATGCAATGAAATGCACGAAAATTATTTTGTAAAGAATGGTACATATCTCACAAGCTACAGCGATATTACAGTTACTGAAATACTGAACAGGTATGCCGACAGAGGACAAGCGGAAATTATGTTCTCTGATGTGAGTGTGTATAATGATGCAATAGAAAATCTCTTTGAAAATGGCGGAATATGGGGACTCACGGACAGCGAACAGATAAACTACTCCGAAGATGATACCATGCTGATACTCACAATACGATACTGAAAAAGAGAACTCCTCAAAATATGTAGTTTGAGGAGTTTTTTTATCGGGATTATAATGTCAGCTGATTCACTTCGCCTAATTCGTCCGACTTTTTCGGCGTACACGGAACAGACTTCGCACGGTATTTCTCAAGATTTACGGCATTTTCGGGTGATACAATTTCAGCTGATGCAAGAGTGTTCTTTTTCAGCGTGACAACTTGTACTCCCTGCGTGTTTTTGGTGGACTTTTCAAGAATTTCTGCTGTATTGAACACAAGTGCCTTGCTGTCAGATGTGCGGAGCAGTATATCGCAGTCTTCACGGATAAATATAGCCGACACCAGCGGAGACTTGTCGCTGTAAGCATTAATCAGCTTCTTGCGGTTTGTTTTCGTTTCGTAGGCACTCAACGGAACTTTAGCAACTTTGCCATTCTCAAAAAAGAACATCATGAAACCGCTGTAATCGGTCGTTGCGACAAGAGTTTTCAGGCTTTCACCCTCATCAAAACAGAGTTTAGCGGGGATATAGTCGCCCATAACACTTGCTTTTGTGTCCTCAAATGTACTTGCCTTTGACTTGTAAGCCTGCGCCTTGTCGGAGAAGAATATAAGTTCGGCTGTATTTGATGATTCGATAGTCTGTGAAATGAAGTCACCGTCTTTCAGCTTCTGCTCACTGCTCATACGGAGCGACTGCGGAGTGATTTTCTTGAAATAGCCACTGTCGGACACGAAGATAAACACGGAATAATCGGGCGTATCGTCCTCAACTGTTTCGTCGTCAACATCAGACTGATAATAGAACATGGTTTTTCGTGGCATACCGTAATTTTTGCTTACTTCTTTGAGTTCTTTTATGATGATTTTGTGGATTTTAGACAAGTCTTTCAGAATATCTTCCAGTTCGGCAATATCTTTTTTAAGCTGTTCAACGTCTTTCAGTCGTTTTTCAATATACTGTCTGTTGATATTACGAAGCTTTATTTCTGCAACATAGTCCGCCTGAATCTCATCAATACCGAAACCAATCATCAGATTAGGCACAACGTCGTCCTCATTTTCAGTCTCACGAATTATAGCAATTGCCTTGTCAATGTCAAGAAGTATCTTTGCAAGACCCTCCAACAAGTGCAGACGGTCTTTTTTCTTTGCAAGTTCGTATTCCGTACGTCTCTGGACGCAGTTTTCACGGAATTTCACCCACTCTTGCAAAATCTCACGTACTCCCATAACTTTCGGACTGCCGTCAATCAGTATATTGAAATTGCAAGGATAGCTGTCCTGTAGTGGCGTGAGACGGTATAATTTCTGCATCAGCTTGTCGGGGTCTGTACCACGTTTCAGGTCGATTGCAATTTTCAGTCCGTTTATGCCTGTTTCGTCACGGATATACGATATTTCACGCAGTTTGCCCGATTTCACCAAATCCACAACCTTATTTATAATCGCTTCAACCGTCGTGGTGTAGGGAATTTCCGTTATCTCAATGCAGTTTGAGGACTTGTCATAGCTGTACTTGCATCTTAACTTGATACTTCCTCTGCCTGTTTCGTAGATTTTTTTGAGTTCGTCCTCATCATACAGCATAAATGCGCCATTCGGGAAATCCGCACCCTTTAATGTGCTGATTATATCGTGATTCGGATTTTTCATAAGTGCTATAGTTGTTTCGCAGATTTCAGCGAGATTGAACGGACAGACGTTGCTTGCCATAGATACGGCGATACCTGTATTCGAGTTGACGAGTACGGACGGAAAAGTCACGGGGAGAAGTACTGGCTCTTTCATGGTATTGTCGTAGTTCGGCACAAAGTCAACCGTATTGCTGTCAATATCCCTGAAAAGCTCATTGCATATTTTTTCCAGCTTAACTTCCGTGTAACGAGATGCGGCGGCTTTCATGCCGGACGAATACTGCTTGCCGAAGTTGCCTTTTGAGTCGATATATGGGTGCAGAAGTGATTCGTTGCCCCTTGTGAGACGTACCATAGTTTCATAGATTGACTGGTCGCCGTGCGGATTCAGTTTCATGGTTTCTCCGACAACATTCGCAGACTTCGAACGTTCTCTGTCGGGATTCAGTAGTCCGTGCTTATACATAATGTATAATATTTTTCTGTGCGACGGCTTAAAACCGTCTATTTCGGGCAATGCTCTTGATATTATGACACTCATTGCATACGGCATATAGTTTTTTCGAAGTGTATCAGTTATTTTTTCGTCAACAACACTGCCACTGTTTTCTATATAAGCATCATGACTGAATGTTTCTGTTTTGTTTTGTTTTTTTCTTGCCATTTATATAATCTCCAATCTGTTAAAAATATTTCCCATACACTCCGCACTCCTGCGCACGCCCTATGCACGCCTTTTTGCACGCCATTTTTACCTATTTATAGCCATTCGCACGCTTGCACGCCCTGAAGGCAAGTTTATATTATAAAAGAGATTTTTCTGTAAATTATTCTGCCTGATTTTCTTTGCTGATGCCTGAATATATATTATAATCTCATAATCTGTAGAAATCAGAATATGAATCTACAC
>CAMWKY010000027.1 GCA_947174965.1 uncultured Ruminococcus sp.
ATCTATATTCATTGTAGGTATTTCTTTTTCAGGATTTGCAAGTTTTGCCTGTGCTATTTTCAGAAGATATTCGTTTACTTTTTCTTTTGTCATCACAATATAATTGTCATTTTTAGAAAGAGCAAGTTCCTGAATTTTTTCAGCTGATTTTCGGTCATTCTGAACCTTTGTCAGCATTTCTTTTTTCAGTCTGATTTCTTCTGGAATCTTTTCAATTTTTTCCTTTGTAACAGCCGTTTCTTTAGCATATTCCTTTTTCAGCATTGTAAGTTCAACAATTTCATTTGAAACTTCAATACGTCTCTTAAAATCAGGATTACCCTCTGCTGCTGCCTGAAATTCACCATATGTAAGTACTTTTTCGTCACAGTCCTCTGATACTCTTGCCGGAGCTTTATTGTCAAGAAGCTGTGCGATGAAACGTGCCTTGTTGACTACTGTCTGATAAAGATAGCTGTCAAGTGTTCCCTCAGTGACATAATTGAAGATTTCAACTTCCTTGTTTTTATTGCCCTGACGTAAAATTCTGCCCTCACGCTGTTCAAAATCCGACGGCTTCCACGGCACATCAATATGATGCAGTGCATATAAATTCTGCTGAATATTTGCACCTGTTCCAAGTGTTCCAGTGCTTGCAATTACCACACGGTACTTTGAATTATTTATATCACGGAAAATATTTTCACGTTCTTTTGAATCTGATTTCGGAGCAAAAATAATTTCATCTTCAGGTATTCCTTTTGCGATAAGTTCGTCCTTTATATAGTTATAAACTGAAAAATTCCCATTATCCGAATTGACAGCAACGTCCGAAAAGATAATCTGTACGCCTTTTGTATCATTTGTTCTTTCATAAATTTCTGCAACTTTTTCAATACATTTATCAACTTTACTGTTTTTGTCGTCAATAAAATCGTATGGTAGTTCTTCATCACGCTTTTTATAAAGAGCCTTTACTGCGTTGTTTCCAAGACCTATAAGACGTGCTTCGCTTGTTAATTTGAGATGATTGTCCTCATGAGGGTCTACTGTACCGTCCTCAATTTTTTTGGCTCTTTCTGCAAGTTCACGCACGTACATTTTCTGCTCAGGAGTTGCCGGAACGCTGATTATCTGCGGTTTTCCTGTTTTCAGCTCCGGACGTGGAAGATTGAGTTTTTCAGCACTCTGAACATCTGCAAATTCCTTGTACATTGCCATAAGTTCCGGCAGATTAGCAAAACTTGCAAAACTTGTTTTCATTTTCAGTGTGCCGTCTGCTGTCTGCTGATTTTTGGTTACAACGTTTCCAAAAGTTGCTGCCCAGTCATCAAAACGCTCAACTCCTGCCTGTTTCAGCAAGTCTGGACGTAAATATCTTGTCATTACATAAAGCTCTGTCATTGAGTTGGAAACAGGTGTTCCAGTGGCAAATAAGATGTGTCCTTGTCCGAGTTGTTCATTAAAGTAATCGGTTTTCATCTGCATATCCTCAGCTCTGCCTGACGGTTTTGTAGTAACTCCGGCTACATTTGTCATTTTGGTTTGAACAAAGCCATTTTTATAAGCGTGTGCTTCATCACATACAAGGTAATCAAATCCAAGCTGTTCAAATTCAAGTAAATCATCTTTTGCTTTTGATGCACTTTTAGGGTTAAGAAGTTTTTCAAGTTTTACGTCCAGCTGTTTTTTGATTTTTTCAATTGCTTTTACTGAATAGTCTTTTTTGCCATGATTTTCGAGCTTTTTCTCACGCAGCATATCTTCAATACTATCAAGTTCTTTCTGCATGAATTTAATTCTGTACTGTTTTGACATAGGAATTTTTTCAAACTGTTCCTGCGAAAGAATTACCGCATCATAAGAACCTGTTGCAACTTTTGCAGTAAATAAATTTCTTTTTGTTTCATTTGATAAATCATCATTTGTTACGGTCAGAATCTTTGCATCAGGATATACTTTTCTCCATTCGTTGGCAGTTTGTTCCGTGAGTGCTTTCGGCACAACGACACAAGCTTTATTTATTAGACCAAGTTCTTTTTTCTTCATTACAGACGTAAAAATTACCGCTGATTTTCCTGCACCAACGACATGAGCAGCAAGTGTGTTTCCACCATAAATAGCTCTTGCAACACAGTTTTTCTGATGCGGACGAAGTGTGAAATCATTTGCAATACCTGAAAAAGTAAGATGAGAACCGTCATAATTACGTCCGACAATGCTGTTGAATATATTGTTGTATTTGCGTTCGTATTTGGCTTTTCTCTCATCGTCCGCAAAAATCCACTTCTGAAATTCCGCACGGATAAGTTTCGCCTTTTCAAGTGCAATCTTTGTAGCTTTAGGGTCTGTTCTGGTAACAGTTTTTGTCGGGTCTTTTGGACTTGTTTTTTCACACTGTACTACAATATGTCGCTGATTCAGAATCTTTTCTGCAAGCTGATACATATTTAAATCAGCTGTACCGTATGTAGTCGTTTCATTCAGATTCAGGTCTTTTTTACTTTTTGCATTAAGTACATCAAATTCGCCTGTTGTCGGAGAATAGCTGACATTGCAGGAACGTGAATTATATCCTTTACGACCGCTTAAATGCTCCAGAAAGGCAGTATAGTCCTCCGTTTCAATCCATGTACAGCCCATCTGCACTGATATTTCTTCAGCTTTTATATCTTCAGGAATTACAGTTTTTAAAGCATCAACATTACGATTGTATTCAGGATTTGATTTTGCATATTCTTCGACAATTATCATCTTCATGCGGACGTTTCCTGAAAGATATTCGCTGCGTTCAACAACACCGGAAAATGGCTTGTCCGGCAGTTCTTTTTCAGGGTCAACGAATATATGTCCCTTTTCAAGAAGTTCATTGAAAACACTTTCAGGTGATTTATCAAGCAGAATTGCCATGTACGGAATATCAGGTTTACCTTTTTTGTCAAGTGATACCTGCAAAGCTTCTTCCGCACTTTCAACTGAATTAATTTCAATCATTGGATTAACTGTACGACGGAAGAAAATATCAGCTTTTTCTACCTTTTCTGTTTCTTTGTTGTAATTTTCAAGTGACTGCAAAATCGGATAATCAGAATCACTGCCAAACAGTCTTTTTACTGATTTATTAGATAATTCACCATGTTCTGCTCTGTATTCATCATAGAGCTTATTAAGACTTTCACGTATAGGCAGCAGCTCTGAATCCTGTACTGATGTTTTCTGTAAATCAATCAATTTACGTGTCACATCACGGATTTCACAGAGCTTTTTTATCATTTCTTTTTCAGTCTGAGTACATTTTATTTCTTCCATTTTACCGCCGTTACGATAATAAACTTTATCATCTTTTAACTGGAAAGTGAAATTTTTTCCCCAAGCCTCAATTTTTCCACGCTGTTCATTTATTGCTTTTTCACGCTTTGTAACAGTAATTTTTGCATTGAGATTTTTAATGGCTTCGTTCAGCTGTTTTTCAAGGTCTGCACCCTCAAATGGTTCACAGGTAAGTCTGTCCTGAAACGTTGTTTTCTTCATTTCACCAAGTACCATCTGTGAATTCTGCACGAAATATGAATTGATTTTCAGACCGTTCTTATCAGGTATCGTATAGCACCAGTCAGGTTTTGGCTCATATGCAGCCAGTGGATTTTCACGTTTTTTCAGGAAAATAATATCCGACGGCACACCTGTTCCTGCATCTGAAAATGCGTTGTTGGGAAGTCTGACAGCTCCTATCAATTCAGCTTGTGTTGCAAGATATTCCCTGATTTTCGGATTGGATTTATCCATAGTTCCAGTTGATGTTACAAATGCTACAACACCGCCTGATGCAACTTTATCAAGTGCTTTTCTGAAAAATGCATCATGTATTCGCCAGTCCTGAACATAGTCGGGGTCGTTCATATTGTAGTCACCAAAAGGAACATTTCCTATTGCAAGGTCAAAGCTGTTGTTTGCAAGACCGGAATTTTCAAATCCACTGTTGATTATCTGAACTTTTTCATTGTCACGGTTAATCTGTTTTGCAATTCTTGCTGTAATGCTGTCCAGTTCAACGCCTGTAACCTCAGCATCACCGAAACTGTGAGGAAGTCTGCTTATAAAATTTCCAGTACCGCAAGCTGGTTCAAGTATCTTTGCATCACGTGGCAAATCCATATTTTTTACTGCTTTATACATTGCATCAATAATGATTTGTGGTGTATAATGGGCATTCAGAGAGCTTGCTTTTGCTTCTGCATATTCTTCAGGAGTAAGCAGTGAATGCAGTTCCTGACGACGATAATCATGCTGCTTAAACCTTTCGTCAAATACCTGTGAAAGACCGCCCCAACCGCTGTACTGTCTTAAACGATATTCAGAATTCTGCTTGCTGTTGTACTGGTTACTTCTTTTTTCATACGGTTCTTCTCCCAATTTTTCAGCATTTTCAAGACGTATCATTTCACGGATTGCTGATATATTGTTGCTTATTTTTTCAGACGGTTTGCTTGCATATGTAATTTCAGGCAGATTTTTCTGTACTTTCGGAAGTTCTGAAACTCCGCCATGCCTTTCTGCAATTAACTGTCTGTTGTAAATTTCAGAAATATTCTGATTTCTTACATTTGATGCATATTCAAATTCTTCAAGGGCAATTTTCAGTTCATCAGAAGTGAACGGCTTTCCATATTCAGGACTGTTAATTTCACCAAGCGGAAAATCTGTACCATCGGCAAATTTTTCAGTAAGTTTCCAGTTGTAATAATTTGGTTCAACATTCAGTTCACCAAGACCGTATTTTTCTGAAAATTCATTAAGAACTTCACGTAATTCAGGCGATTTATCATTGATTTCAGGTTCTTCCTGTTCAATAGTTTCAGGCTCATTATCTGAATTAAACTCATTTCCGTTTTTATCGGTGTGAGAAGTAAGTGGACGTTCCATATTCTTAGCATTTTTCAGATTCTGCATAAAATTCTTTTCCAGTGCAGCAAGAAGTTTCAAATCAGGATTATTGTTTTCATCGTAAACACGCTGATAAATCGTTCCGAAAGCAGTACCGTCCTGCTGATATTCCAGAATATTCAAAGTCTTGTTTTTGTGGTCAAGTTCAAATTCAAAATCAGGGTCACGCATTAAGTCACCATTCTGAATAAAATATGTCATGAAAGCATAAGTATTTCCGCCAAGATGTTCGACTGTAAGAGGTTCATACGCATCACCAACATTGCCATAACGTTCATAAGTATGCTCTCCTGAAACAATATCAGGAAACATTTCTTCAAACTGATTATATAGTTTTTCAGCGTTGGTCAAATTATGTTTTACTGTTTTGATTTTTTCTTTCTCAGCTGGTTTAATTTCAGGAGATACAGGAATATCAAAGTAAGTGTTCTCCCATTCGCTGAACGGAATATCATCTGGAGTATTTTTATAGTTGCCATTTTCAAGTTTCTGATAACAGCATACTGTGTCAAATCCGATTTCAGATGCAGTTTTTGACAATATTTCCTTTGCTTCATCGTCAATAATCTGCTTGCTGTCACGTGTAAAATCATCTATAAGATAATTCTGTCCATTGATTACATGAAGAATATCATATGCTGCATCTGGTCTGTCAATTCCAAGTACAAGACGGCTATAAGGACGGTCAGTATTTGGGTTTATTGTACTGTCATTGTTATATGAATATTTTCGGAGTTCATCAAATCTTGCTTTCGCTTCTTCAAAGGTATCATAATATTCAATAGGTGTATTTTCCATTGATTTATCAACCCAGCTTCTCATATCAGGAATTACATACATTCTCCAGTTATTTTTCGGATTATTCACGATTTCATCAAATAATGACATTTGTCCAGTAATTTCAGCCTGTTTTTCTTCAGACGGTGTTGTAAATCCTGTTTCGGGCAGAGTGTTTTTGGTTTCTGGACTATCAGTAATATTTACATTATTTGTGTTTTCATCAAAATCAGGAATGTACTCAAAGTCATCTCTTTCAAGCTGCTCTTTCCAGTTGCCAATGAACGACCTTACAGGCATTATAGAATTTTTATCAGTGTTTTCAAGATTAAGTGAGAAATCCCCTTTTATATCAATTATTCGCCAAAATTCGCCGTCATACCTGATAACATCTCCGATTTTTAAGTTATCAGCAGATTTTTCAGATTCAAAATTTTCCTGAGAAAGAGATTTTATTAAGAAAAATTGTGGCATTTCGGTAAATCCCATAGTATCACAATAATATGCGTTCTGTTCTCCGTCTATTTCTGTTACTATCACATCACTCACAGAAAGTGAACGACCTGTAAAATCTTCGGGAAGTTCAATATTGAATTGTTGATACAACTTTTCAAGAGTATCAATACCTTTGAACTCTGGTAATTCACCTTCATATACAAGTTTATAATCCTCAGAATTTAACTGTATACCCTCATTTTCAAGAGCTTTCATACCTGTAAAGCGGATACCATGATACTTTTCATCATCAGGAAGCTGATAAATTTTATATATACCTTGAGTTTGTTTTTGCTTCACATCAGGCTTGTAATTATACTTCATATCAGCGATTGAAACAAAAGCTTTTTCCGTCAGTTCCTCATCATTAAGAACCTCATGAAGTGAGTGTTTGATTTTCTGCTGTTTCTGCAAATCATTCTGCCAATTGTACATTATTGAATTATCAAAGGCATAGATAAGTTTATCTGCATTTTCGGTGCTTATATTAGGAATGACATATTGTAAATCTTCCATAGTCCTATCGTGAACAATGTCATTATATTCATTATTTATCAATACAAGAAAAGCATTTCCCAGTTCCATATAGTCTACTTGTCTTTCCACATTTTCATATTTTGCAGTAAGAAAATCTTTTCCATATTCAACGCTGAACTCATTACCATTTTTGTCAATAAATGTATGCTGATTTCCAAGCAATGACAAGGCAAGTTCTCTGTGAATATCTTCATTGTTGTGCATACGTTTAACTATATCATAAAGCTCAGGTGCATGCAGACCATTTCCATATATTGAATTTTTGCTTGGAGCATAACGTTCTGTATACCCTTTTTCAAACAGAATATATCCCATGCTTTCAATTTCGTCCCACGAAAGTACGGATTTAGCCATAAACGGAGTAATTTCATAGTTTAAAAAAGCTTTTTCTTTGTCAGTAAGTTCAGAAGTTTTTTCCTGTTTTTCAGCTTTTTCTACAGCTTTTCGCAGTTCTGTTTCTGAATCAAACCAGTCAGTTTCATATTCCAGATGTTCCGACAAAGTTTTGAACTGATATTCTGCATTAAGTCGTTTTTCAAAACTTTCCGTTTCGCTGATGTGAATTGTAAGGGTTACAAAAGCAGATTTTGTTTCATATTCATCACCATTCCAACGTTCACTTAATTTTTTCAGTGCATTATTAAATTCAGGAACAGTATAATCTCTTGTTTCCAGTTCAGGGGCAATATATTTATCATAATTCCAACCTGCTTTTACGGATACATATGGGTATTTCTGCTGACTGCCAGAATTTATTTCAGGTTCTGATATACTTTCTGTTTTCTTCTTCTTATACTGAATAAAAAAATCAGATTTTTCAAATTCATCAAGAGATTTACGAAGTTTTTCTGCCGTGAGAACTTCACCTTTTCCAATTGTGCATAACTGTTCATTGAAAAGTCTGTTACCGTTTTCTGTTTCTGCAATACGATATGATGCATAATTTCCGAATTTTTTCCAGATTTGTATTTTTTCAAGACCGTTTCTTTCTGCAAAATCATCAAGCATTTTTTTTCGTTCTGACAGTGATACCGGACGTTTTACAGTCAGTTTTTCAGCTTTTTGTTGAAGAACTTCTTCTGCTTTTTCTTTGCTGATATTTCTTGAATCTGCTACATTTTCAAGCAGTTCAGACTTTTCAGAATGAAAATTATTTCCCTCTGTTTCAGCAACTGCATCATTATATTCTGCCTGTAAATAAAGTTCTGCTTCACGTTCACCACGTCCGACTGCTTCAGAATTTTCAAAAAAATTTTTGTCATAGGTCTTGACAATTTCATAAAGTTGTGGTATACTGATTAAAAGAACACTTGTTGAGGTATCTTCGGCAGCATTTGTGCTGTTGACTGTTGGGCTGAAAACCCTGTTAGCTTCAATAGGTGTTATTTTTATGTTCCTGAGATTATAAATGCGGTTTGAAGTGCCACTGAAATTATTTTCCTTATCAGTAATATATGATTCCTCAACCGACAATTTTGCAAGATAATTCTCATCTTTATAGTTTACAACTCCATACATCTGGTGCATGAAAAGAGTGTTCGGAGACTTGTTTTTTGAAGTTATAGGGTCATATTCTGAAACCTGACTATCAAAGCATACCGCACGTTCAACAACTTCCTGCATTTGATAAAGTGCTGCAATTCTTGCTTCAACTGGCACATTTCGTTTATCGTCCTGAATAGCTTTTGCAATTATTTCATCAAGTGATTTTTTGCCGAAAATAATTTCCATATTTGTATCAGAATTTAAAAAAGTACCACGTTCAATTTTTTTGATATTGTCTTTCTGACGAACATCATTAATTTTCTTTGGTAAATCCTTTGACTGAATTTCAATTATCTGAACACTTTTACTTTCATCTTTACGCCATTCATTATTATTTTTACGCTGTTCATAAGGCGATTTTTCGCCCATTTCCGATTGTAAAAATTTTTCAAGTTTAGATGTCTGTGCGACTTCATGTTCAAGCATATTCTGAACAGATTTTCTGACCGGACGAATATCACGCAAGGTCTGAATATCTTCCATTGTAATTGGCTTTTTCTGAATTTTTTCTTTCAGTTTGAACTTTGTTTTCTGTAACTCCTGAATTTCCCTTGCAGTGTCGGAAATCAGGTCATAACGTCTTTCCGGAGCATTAACCAAATCAGTGAAATATTTTTCTTTTTCAGCCATTTCAGACGTAATATGTACAAGTTTTTCTTCATCGGACATTTCTTCATCAAAAACATCAGCTTTTTCGGCTGATGCTTTTTCTGTTTCATCTGATGAGAATACTGCACTCATTTTTTCTTCTATGCTTCTGTCACCGGAACTAAGACTATTTCCCTCATCACTGTGCTGTCCGAGTAAAACATTTTCGCCTGTTCCCATTTCAGCACTTCCTCGAAGTCCGTCGGACGTGGATTCTCCTGTGCGAACTGGTCGTCCAGTAAGTCCCTGTACTCCTGTGCGTTCTTCTCCACTGAACGAGCCACTGTCAGATACCTGTGATACAGCTTCATTTCCTCTACCAGATGCGGATAATTCTCCTCCATGAACGTCATCCACTTCATTCCATAAATCCCTATCGGTTCTTCCTCCTCCGACAGTTCTGATTCTGTCAGATTCAGGCTGTAAATTCCGCATATCGGATTGAACCTGTACCAGAACTCCTGATTCCCCACCATCTTCATTCTGTACTCCGGAAACCATCTCGTGTTCTTTCCATTCGTGATTTTTTGTGTCATTTCCCAGCCCAGTATTCCTTCCACTCTCATTGCTTTCGCTTCTATCAGGCTGTTTTCCAGTAGCTCCGGAGGTATTGACGGAAGTTCCTCGTCTGGTACGTTCTTCTGTTCTGTTGGTGTCAGTGTTTTCCATTTCTCGTAAGTCATTTTTTTCAATCCTTTCCATTGTATTTATACTCTTAGCTACCATTTCAATTTTCATAAGTGCGTCATGGGCATCTTTTGCAGCATAAGTAAGAAATGCGAGCTTCTGCGATTCAGTTTTCAGCATTTTCAGTACTGTCAGGTCGGACGGAATATTGAATTTGTTTCCGCCGATTTCAAGGCGACCTGCCATTATAAGCTGAATTGCATTTAAATAGGATTTGCTGAACTCTTTATAGTTTTGTGGTGGAATGCCAAGTCTGGACATACAGGACGTAATATTTGACTGATTTACAGTAGAGTTTATAACTCCGCTGATTATCGGTGTTTTTTCGGGTATTCCAAGCTTTAACTTAAATTCATTAGCATTGCTTTTATTTATCGTCCACTGATAAGGCGGTTTAGCATCTTCTATCTGTGAGAAGTCATATAAATCAGTATTTTTGCCATCCGAGTCAATAAATCGTATAGCTTCACTTCCCATTGCAACAGTGCAGTTTATTTTTGCCCATTGTTCTCTTGTTGCTATGAATTTTGCTTCTGGTCTTTGCGTAAAAAATTCAAGGGCAACGCTTGTACTATGCTTGAATACACGTCCATGAAATTTCAGAAAATCAATGTACATATTGCTGTTTTCTGTCATTTCATGGAGTTTTTCATCTCCTGCACTGCTGAAATCCTTTATAGGTGTACTATTTTCTTCCATTTTATTTCCTCCTAAAAATAATCAATGTTTTTATTTGTTTTTTTCCTTTTCAGTTTGATTATAGTTGATTTTATGTAACAGGTCTTTTAAATCTTTCAGTAATTGCGGATTAGAAACCTGATTACAAGCTTTGTAGCATTGTGCCACCTTATAATGACCGTTCACCTGAATGATTTCAATTGTATGCCGAACGTTCTCAAATACAACAGAATAAATCATACATTTGTCTGAATTTATAATATCGGCATAACCTGCAACGCAGTTTTTCTGCAAAATACCTTCACTTACAAGTCGTTTCGGAGTTTTTATCAGCTCATAATTTTCAGGCATATTTTTTATCAGTTTTCTAAATTTAGTATCTTTTCTAATTCTGAACTTCACTGTTTTTGCCCTTTGATTTACCTGTCTTGCATTATGTTCATTTATTGTCTGATTTTGGGGCAGAAGTTTGATTTTTTTGTTATGATATTCTTCATATAATGCGTCTGAAAGCAGTCCGTCGCCATGAAAATTTCCAACTGGAATACCGTACAACGTTTCATAAAGAATGTATGTCATGACATATCTTCTTTTACCAACTTTCTTGATTTTCGGAGCATTTTTACACTGCATCGCACGGGCAAGTGCTTCATTGGTCATTCGTGGTCTGAGCTTCAGAATAAGATATGTCAGATTAGAATTTTTCCTGTTCCAGTTGCCGTTTACAGACATATGATAGTGTTTTTCAAATAATTCCTGTTTGGTTTTGTACTGTGCTGTTTCAGTTATAAGAAGCGGTAACAGCAGTCCATCTGATGCTAAAAAATCTTCATACAAATCCCTGAAAATATATGTGTCATATTTTTTGCAAATAAAATCTATCACACTGTATGCGTTCTGTCTATCTTCATCTGTATCACAGATACTGATTGCAAAAAACAGCTCTTTAAGCTGTGCCGGTTTGTATCTGAATCCTTTTTTTGTTTCGTACCCTGTAATAAATTCATGCGTTTGATTGCTGAAAATAAGCTGTTTTTCAGTGCTTTCCCAAGTATTTGTCTTTGCAGTTCCGTCCGGAGAGATAAGCACTTTGCTGAATGGTTTATATGTAATATATACCGCTTTCAAATCATAGTTTACATTTCTTGAAAAACCATTTGTTGTTATTTCAGTGTAATATCCATGAAAATTTATTTGCTGAATATCTTCCGGTATTCCTGCTACATTTTTCAGTGTGAAAACAGTGTGATTTCTTGCATATTTTCTGATATAATCGGTCATGTACTGGTCATCTAACTGATTATTCTGACATAGCGTTTCAATATCTATTCCATCAAGAAAATCCTGATAATCCGATACACAGTCAAGGCATTTTCTGATATTTTTCACAATTGAAAATATTACATATTTATACTCAGCAAGTTTATCATGAATCTTATTTGCAAGTTTGAAAAGAGTGGCAGTATATTCATGATTGCCTATCGTCATTACAGCTTCAACATCAAAAAGATTTCTGCATATCAAATCATTTTGAGAGAAATAACTGCAAATTTTCTCTTTTGTTGACATCTGCTTCAGTTCTTCAGCCGAAATATCCACATTGTTTCCAGTCATATACCGAATAATCAACCACATCAATTTATTATCATCAATTGAAGCGAAAATATCTACCCATTTTTCGTCCTTATTCCTGCAATGATATAACAGTGACAATAAGTTGTTAAGCTGCTTTAAAGTCAAATCCTCTCTTGACAACGCTTTTATACAGCCGTCACTGTAGTTTCTTTTATGGGCATATTGCAGTATTTTTTCCTGTCCTTTTCTCATAGTATTTCCTTTCAGTACAGACTTTCAGGGTCAATTATCAGCAACTGAGAAAAGTCTGTTGTTTCTGTCACAGAACAAATCTCATTTTGTGACATTTGTGCCATTCCTGAAAGTATTTCGCTTTTCGGGTCTTGTATGATAATGTCCTCCCGTTTTAATCCCAAACGCTCTATTATAGATGATATTTGTGAATCTGTCATTCGTTTAAGCATATATACTCCTTTCTTTGCAGCATTGTATTAAAATATGTTTTCCACTGAAATATCGGGAAATTTAATCAAAGCACATCTGAACACACAAACCGTTGTAGTTCCAAAGCGTTTCTTAACAGCTAATGTATGATGATGCCCGCAGATATTCAGTTTTACTTTGTTCTTCAGGTTGTAAAAATCAATTCCGAGCAAGCCTGAATGCGGTTTATCTTTGCCGAAAAACTGATACCCTGAATCATGAGAAATCAGTATATCAGCTTTTTTCAGTTCCTTACCAAGATTCAGACTTTCACGCTGTGTAAACATCGGATAATTACCATTTTTGTAGCGTATAGAACCTGAAAATCCTGCAAAGCTGTATCCGCAGTATTCAACACATTTTTTATGTATGTTCTCTGCTCCGCCAAGTTCAGGAGTATTCCAGTCATCATGATTTCCTGCAACTGCAATAAGATGTTTTTTACCAACATATTCTTTTATCAGCTTAATTGCATTGACCGGAATATCACCGAGCAGTACACAAATATCATAATCGAGATTTTTAATTTGGCTCAATTCTTCATTTGTATACCAGTGCAAATCTGCTATTGCAAGTATTTTCAGAGTATCACTCATATTTTTTGATTCCAGTCTTTTATGCACAATTCTATATTGTATGACTGCAAACTTCTACAATCGCACTTTGCTTTATTCATGCAGATTATCGTATATGGTGAACCACTTTCATAACTTTTCATATCTTTTCCAACTATCCATGCATAGTAGCCACATTTTGGGCAAAGTTTTAAGTTATCCCATGTGTGCAT
>CAMWKY010000028.1 GCA_947174965.1 uncultured Ruminococcus sp.
ATTCCATTGTAAATATAGATAACTTTCACACCGAATATTTATATATTATATACAAAAAGCGGAAAAATCAAAAACTGTATTGACATTAATTTTTAAAGGAATATAATAGTTGTATAGAAACATGATAATTGTTAGCACTCTGCACACGAGAGTGCTAATTTTCATCTTGCTTTCACATATTTATAATACTTTTATCAAAAGACTGCTGTATTATAATGGTAAAATTTTGATTAAGAGAGGAGAAAAAGGAATGTTCAGATTATTCAGAAACCTGAAAAAAAGAGAATTGCTATGTATAGTCATTGCTTTTTTGTTCATTGTTGCGCAAGTATGGCTTGAACTGAAACTGCCCGATTATATGTCGGAGATAACAAGGCTCGTTCAAACAGAGGGAAGCGAAATGAATGACATAATAACAGCAGGTGCAAAAATGCTTGTCTGCGCAGGAGGAAGTCTTGTTTCGTCAATTCTTGTCTGTGTACTTTCGTCAAAGGTTGGCAATAACTTCGCCACAACTGTAAGAGAAAAGTTGTTCAGAAAAGTGCAGGATTTTTCTATGGAGGAGATAAACCATTTTTCAACAGCAAGTCTTATTACACGTTCAACAAATGATGTACAGCAAGTACAGATGCTTATTGTAATGGGTTTGCAGGTTATTGTAAAAGCTCCTGTTATGGCAGTATGGGCGATACTTAAAATTTACAACAAAAGCTGGCAGTGGACGACTGCAACAGCTGTTGCTGTTGTTTTCCTGCTTACAGTTGTAGGTATAATTGTTACACGTGCTATGCCGAAATTCAAGATAATGCAGTCCCTTACGGACGATATAAACCGTGTAACAAGAGAAAATATCACGGGACTTAATGTTGTCCACGCATACAACGGCGAAAAATATCAGGAAGAAAAATTTGAAAAAGCAAACGATAATCTTACGTCAGCACATCTTTTTACAAGCAGGACTATGGCTTTTATGATGCCATCAATACAATTTATAATGAACGGATTATCACTTTCAATATACTGTATAGGTGCTTATCTGATTAATGCTTCTATGATGTCCGAAAAAATAACATTGTTTTCTGATATGGTTGTATTTTCGTCATATGCAATTCAGGTTGTAATGTCATTTATGATGCTTGTAATGATTTTCATGATACTGCCACGTGCATCTGTTGCCGCTAAAAGAATTATGGAAGTTCTTGACAAGAATATCAGAATAGCTGACGGCACAAAAACAGAAAGCAAATCTGATAATAAAGGTGAGGTTGAATTTAAGAACGTTTCTTTCCGTTATCCTGATGCCTCTGCTGATGTTATAGAAAATATCAGTTTCACTGCTGAAAAGGGGCAGACTGTAGCATTTATCGGCTCTACAGGTTGTGGAAAAAGTACAGTAATAAATCTTATACCACGTTTTTACGATGTTACAGGCGGTGAAGTTCTTGTTGACGGAATAAACGTGAAAGAGTATCAGCAGAAAGAACTCAGAAACAAAATCGGCTATGTATCTCAGAAAGCAATACTGTTTTCGGGTGATATTACATCTAATATTGCCTACGGCAACGGCAATGAAAGTATTTCTGATGATGATGTAAAAAATGCTGTTGCTGTTGCACAGTCTACAGACTTTGTTGAAAGTCAGAAAAATCAGTATCACGGCTATGTCGCACAAGGCGGGAGCAATTTTTCGGGAGGACAGAAACAGCGTATTTCAATCGCAAGAGCAATTGCAAAAAATCCTGAAATACTTATTTTTGATGACTCATTTTCTGCACTTGACTATAAAACAGACAGAAAGTTACGCAGTGCATTAAAAGAAAAGTGTAAAGATATAACAAAGCTTATTGTTGCACAAAGAATAGGCACTATCAAAGATGCAGACCAGATTATTGTGCTTGACGGCGGAAAAATTGTGGGAAAAGGTACTCATGATGAACTTATACAGTCATGCGAAGTATATCAGCAGATAGCACTTTCTCAGCTTTCAAAGGAGGAACTGGCATGAGGGGAATGAGACCTGCTCTTACAATGGAGAAAGAAAAAATCGACAAAGCTACATGGGGAAAACTTGTCAGCTATTGTCACAAGTATATTTTTGCTGTTATTATTGCTGTAATATGTGCTGCCTGCGGAACAGTTTTCACGCTTATAGGACCTGACAAATTATCAGAAATCACTAATATTGTAACAGAGGGAATCGCTCCTGATACCGACAAATTTGGTGAGATAACAGGAGCAGTTACACAGAACTTTCAAAGTGGTATGCCACAGGATATTACAATTGACGGAGCTGTAATTTCAATAGCTGACCAACAGAAAATGCTTGAAATTTTGAGCAATGTTGATAAAGATGATATGGATTCAGCATTGAAATCTATGGATAATCTGCCCGAATCAGTATATGAACTGATTAAGCCGTCTGTTGATATAGATGCAATACTCAAAATAGTTATCACTTTAGGAATACTATATGTTATAGGCTGGTTTATGTCATCAGTTCAGGGCTTTACAATGGCAACAGTTACTCAGTCAGTTACAAAATGTTTCAGAACTGATATTTCAAAGAAAATAAACCGTCTGCCAATGTCATATTACCATAAAACATCAACAGGCGATGTGCTTTCAAGAGTTACAAACGATATTGACACTATCGGACAGACTCTTAATATGAGTATCGGTATGCTTGTATCAGCAGTGACATTATTTTTAGGCTCACTGTTCATGATGCTTAAAACAAGCGTAACCATGACAGTATCGGGAATTATTGCTACTGTTATAGGATTTGCCCTTATGATGACTATTATGAGACATTCACAGAAATATTTTACCCGTCAGCAGAAAAATCTTGGTGCTTTAAATGGTCATATAGAGGAAATGTACTCAGGACATACTGTTGTCAAGGCTTACAATGGTGAGGAAAATGCAATAAATGAATTTGTAAGACTTAATAACAATCTCAAAGACAGCGGATTTATGGCTCAAGCTTTATCGGGTCTTATGATGCCGATTATGAACTTTATAGGAAATCTCGGCTATGTTGTTATCTGCATTGTGGGCGCATCACTTGTAATGAACGGCACAATAAAATTTGGTGTTATAGTTTCGTTCATGATATACATCAGATTCTTTACTCAACCGCTTTCACAAATTGCACAAGCGGCACAATCACTGCAACAGGCAGGTGCAGCAGCATCAAGAGTATTTGAATTTCTTGAAGCAGAGGAAATGACGGACGAAAGCAACAAGAAAAAACTTGATATTGATGTAAAGGGTGATGTTTCATTCTCTCATGTCAGATTTGGCTATAATCCTGATAAAATTATTATCAACGACTTTTCAGCAGATGCAAAAGCAGGTCAGAAGATTGCAATTGTCGGACCTACAGGTGCAGGAAAAACAACTCTTATCAATCTGCTTATGCGATTCTATGAGATAGACGGCGGTGAAATTAGAATCGACGGCATACCTACATCAGATATGACAAGAGAAGATGTACACAATCAATTCTGTATGGTTTTACAGGATACATGGATATTTGAAGGAACTGTAAGGGAAAATCTTATCTACTGTTCTGAAAATAATTCACAGGAAAAAATGGAACAGGCTTGCAAAGCTGTCGGTCTTGACCGATTTATCCGCACTCTGCCTGACGGATATGATACGGTACTTAATGACAATGTAAGTCTCTCACAAGGACAGAAACAACAGCTCACAATTGCAAGAGCTATGATTGATGATAAGCCGATTCTTATACTTGACGAGGCAACAAGCTCCATAGATACAAGAACAGAACTGAAAATCCAGAATGCTATGGACGAACTTATGAAAGGCAGAACATCTTTTGTTATTGCACACCGTCTTTCAACTATTAAAAATGCCGACCTTATACTTGTATTAAAGGACGGCGATATAATAGAAAGCGGAAATCATGAGCAACTTCTTGAAAAGAATGGTTTCTATGCAGAACTCTATAACAGTCAGTTTGAAACAGACTGAAATACAAAAAGTCCCCCACTTTGAAAGTGAGGGATTTTTTTATCAGTCAATCTTTGCGCCACATTTGCTACAGAAAGCAGCTCCGTCCTGCAATTTTTCACCGCATACAGAACAGAAATTTACTGTCTCTGCCTCTACCTCAACAACTTCCTGTTCTACAACAGGTTCAGGCTGTTTTACTTCTGCACCGCATTTATTGCATACTCTTGAATCCTGTGGGATAGCTTCACCGCAGGCATCACAAATAAGCATACCATCCAAAAGGTTAACCTGCTTTTTAAGACCATCAACTTTTGCCTGCTTTTCCTTTATTGAAGTAAATTCAGCACTGAATGCAGTTGAATCAGGAGAGTTTTTATAAAGTTCTCTGCCGATATTAAGGAAAATATCATTGATTTCATTGTTAAGCTGATTTATTTCCTTATTGAGACGGTTTTTCTCTGTAATTTTCTGAACACCGTCAGAAGCGTCCTTGATGCCCTTGTCAACAGTTGTTGTTACTTTTCCTGCAATATCTTTAAATTTTTCTTTAAATCCCATTTTGCAAGACCTCCTTAGTTATATAAATATTTTAATCAGATTGCTTTACGTCAAAGTTGAAATACTCGAAGTAAGCGTTCTGAATCTTATTGAATTATAAGCCCTTAATGCAGGTTCTGAAAAATCACTGCACAAGTTTGAATAAAGGGTCATAAGCGGAGCATCTACGGAAATTTTATCGCCTACAGAAAATTCAAGTACAATACCTGCTGTGCTGTCTATATCGTCATCTTTCTCAATTCTGCCTGCTCCTAACAGAAGTGATGCCATTCCTATTTCTTCTGTATTTACGGAAATAATCTCCACATCTCTTGATGAACATATAGTATGGCTGAATTTTGCTTTCGGAAGAAGTTCCACATCATCACATATTCTTTCATCACCGCCATGCAATCTTATTGTTTCTTTCAATACAGCCAAAGCACGTCCGGAATTTATGGAATCTTCTGCCATTGCAACACATTCCTCATAACTTCCCTTTTCGGCAAGTTCAAGCATATTTGCTGTAAGTTCAATGCAGGTATCATATAGTCTGCCTTTGGATTTGCCGTTCAGAATCTCTATTGCTTCCTTTATTTCAAGAGCATTTCCGATACAGTTTCCAAGAGGTACATTCATATCAGTCACAATAGCACGACATTTCTTGCCTGCCATAGTTCCGACTTTCTCCATAAGTTTTGCAAGACGCTGAGCATCTTCTTCTGTTTTCATGAAAGCACCTGAACCACATTTTACGTCAAGCAACAGACAATCTGCATTTACAACAAGCTTTTTACTCATAATGCTTGCACAGATAAGCGGAATACTGTCAACTGTACCTGTTGCATTTCGCAGGGCATACATTTTTTTGTCGGCAGGACAAAGCTCGTCGCTTTGTGAGATTACAGAAAATCCGGTCTTGTTTACAATATCAATAAATTCATTGAACTGTAATTCTGTACGATAGCCATTGATACTTTCAAGCTTGTCAATAGTACCTCCTGTATGTCCTAATCCACGACCTGACATTTTCGGAACTGCAACACCGCAAGCCGCCGCCATAGCCCCGATAATAATAGTAGTCTTGTCGCCGACTCCTCCTGTACTATGTTTATCAACAGTAACTTTATTTATACTGCTTAAGTCAAGAACATTTCCGCTGTCACGCATTGCAAATGTAAGGGCAATAGTTTCTTCATCTGTCAATCCGTTCAGACAAACAGCCATAAGCCATGAGGACATCTGATAATCAGAAATTTCTCCCGATATATAGCCATTTACAAGATACTGTATTTCACTTTCTGAAAGAGGGATTGATTTTTTTGTTTTGTTAATTATATCAACTGGGTTCAACTCTTTCACCTCCTCATCTTAATCATAACATATTTTTAATAAAAAGTCAATAGCTTTCAGAAAAAAATTATGTAAAATTCATATATATTTTATAATTATCATAACAGCAACAAACGGAACTCCTAAAACCGTACTTCCGCATATGTTAAAAATATTAAGAGGGAGTTCCGCACCGATAATACCTCCGAATTTATTAACAAGAACAAGTGCAGTAAATCCCATAAATGTACCAAAAATCAAAGATGAAAAGCGTTTTCGTCTCTTGCTGTAATATATAATCATAATAAAAACAACAACTGCACATATCAAAAAGAATATTGTTTCTGTATTCATTTTTTTCTTTCCTTTATAGTAATATATATATAAGTGCAAGAATAAGCTTCATATCGCTGTTTTCTTTTATCATAAGAAAAAGCAGGGCAGCAATAAGAAGTGTATCATCATCTATGCCGAAAAGAAACTTTTTTTCAGGTTCACTTATTTTTTTTTCGGGCAGACTGCTGTAAACAGACATTTTTTTCCCTCCTAAAAAAGATTATTGATTAATCCGCTCTCTTTTGCTATATTGTATACAGCAATAATTTTAAGCATCTTTATTGCGTGGTCAAGTTTCTGCTGTTTCTCCTCCCTGAGATGAGGGCGGAGAGCGAGCAGAAGTTCTGTATTTTTATCCTGACTGTTAAAAGTTCCCACAAGGCTCATCAATTTCATAATCTGCTCAATATCGGGCATTCCGTTATCTGCATTGCAATCTGCATCTGTTTCATATTTTGGAGATTCTTCATTAAATTCTCCTGATTTGAACATTTTTGCAAGTTCTGCAATTTGCCGTACGCTTTCTTCGTCGGAAAGAATACCCGAAATTTTACTCATTATATCTTCCAAAACAGCACCCTATTTCTTGCCTGTAAGCTTCTCATAAAGAGCTTTTGCCTGCGGTGTACTCATCATTTTTTCCACAAGTTTCGGATTATTTACCGCCTGACTGAATTTTTCTGAATCGCTTTTGCTCATGGCAGATAATGCACTGTCAAATTTACCTGCTTCAAGTTCACTTTTCAGCTTTTCAGGTGAAACGCCGATTTTTTTGCTGACTACATTCAGAAGCCCGCTAAGCTGATTCGGGTCAATATTACTTTTATTCATAAAATATTCTCCTCACTATTGCATTTTTTTTTAATATATGTTATAATAATATAAATGTTCCCTATTATTTTTTATATGGAGGTTTTTTATGCGTATCATTGTTATTTCTGACACACACGGCAATGTCAACAATCTTAAATCTGTCTTTCTCCGCAACCACGATGCTGACCTTTTTATCCATCTCGGTGACGGTGAAAGAGACCTGAACACTTTTCTTTCAGACCATACAGAATACATAGATAAAACTATCCATGTATGCGGAAACTGCGATATGTACAGCATGAGTCCCGGTTTTGTGATTCTTCCCATATCAGGTCACAAAATTTTTGCAACTCACGGACATTTATTCGCTGTTAAGAATGGTCTTGAAATCATAAAGAAAAATGCTAAAAAGAATGATTGTGATATTGTACTTTTTGGACATACTCACGTACGCTGTAACAGAAAAGAGGACGGATTATTTCTTCTCAATCCGGGAAGTGCAAGCTATCCTAATGACAGCAACAAACCATCTTTCGGTCATATCGACCTCTCCAGTGTCGGAGTTGTTATCAACATCGCTGATGTATAATATGCTTTTTATACAGAATCTGTCACATCAGAAAACTAATAAAAAACATTTTACTATAATATATGCAGTAGTGTACGGTTCTTATACCTCTGTATAAATTTTTACTAAAGGAGATTTTTTATGGCTGATGATGAAATGCTGAAAAATGCCAGACTTATGAAAATGTGCAAAAAAACTGATGATAAAGTTACTATGATTTATATTCTGATATTCGGACTTTATGTAATTGGTGCTTTATATATGACTTTTCTTGGACGAAATGAAGGTTTTATAAATTTCTTTGATAAAGTTATATCAAAACTTGCTGTCCTTGCTTCTGGTTATCTTGCCTGCTATAAGCATAACAATAAATTTACTCTGTTTGCTTTCGGTTTCTCTGCTGTAACCTTATCATTAAGCTCGATTAATATTATTTTAACAATTATTGTAATTATACTGTCCGTTATTACAGTTATGAATAACAAGTTATATCATAATCTCGAAACGCAGACAGGTTTCCCTTATTTCAGCGAACGTTTTGAGATGCAGAACATAGACAAAAAACAGCGTGAAATAAAAGACGAATATCAACAGAAGTATGAACAGTACAATAAAAGTTCGTCTGATGAAATGACTGATATTGATTTAAGTTATCGTCCTGAAAATGCAGGTACAAATGAATTTGACAACAGCGGAAAAATGGACGAAATATAAATTTATACAAGAGGAAAAATATGATTAAAAATTTTTTTGGTCACCTGAAAACAATTACTGCTCATCGTCACATGGTAATGATTCACTGCTTTAAAGCAGGTATTATAAAACGTGGTCTTCTGCATGATTTGTCAAAATATTCACCTACAGAATTTATTCCGGGAGTGCTTTATTTTCAGGGCAACAGAAGTCCGAATGAGCGTGAAAGAGAAGTAAACGGCTATTCTATGGCATGGATTCACCACAAAGGCAGAAACAAGCATCATTTTGAATACTGGACGGACTACAGCACAAAAACAGGTACTCTTGACCCTGTAAAAATGCCCGATAAGTACATTTTTGAGATGTTCTGCGACCGTGTTGCCGCATCAAAAATATACAAAAAAGATGAATATAATGATCGCTGTCCGCTTGAATATTTTCTGAAAGCAA
This sequence comes from uncultured Ruminococcus sp., assembly GCA_947174965.1. Lineage (GTDB taxonomy): Bacteria > Bacillota > Clostridia > Oscillospirales > Ruminococcaceae > Ruminococcus. The sequence continues at coordinate 8,711 of CAMWKY010000028.1, forward strand.
AGAAAAAACGTGCAATTGAAACAGTTACAGCAAAAAAACTTGAGTTTCTGCTTACTATGCTTGCGGAAAAAGGTGAGGACTATACATTCAGATTTATAAGAAAACAAGTTAAAAAAATCAGAAAATCGGAGAAAAAAATATGAAAAAATTCATTTCTCTCTTTATGCTTACAACTATAATTTTAAGTGGGTGCGGAGTTGTGGACAGTGTGGAAATTATATCAGACGGAAATTTTGCGTCAGAAATATCAACTACAACAACATCTGATTCCGCAAATGATGATGATATTCAACAGACAGAATCAGCAACAAGCTATAGCACTACAACTACATCATCACACACGGAACAGACAACAGAAAAAAGTATTTTCGTTGTTACAGCAGAAACATCTACAAAAACACAAGCTGTATATACTATACCGCCTATTGAAACAGCAATTCAGACAACAACAGCACCTGTTGCAGTTCAGATGAGTTCAAAAGTACAAAATCATCTTGCTGAAATGTCTCTGCATGAAAAAATCTGTCAGATGTTTATTGTAATCCCTGAAGCTGTCTCCGGATATGATGTATTTACCTATGTTGACTGCAATTTTCACAAGGGATATTCTGATTACCCTGTCGGAGGTTTTATTTTCTTTGCAAAAAATATAATATCGTCCGAACAGACTGCAATAATGATTACAGATATGCAGAATGATGCTTTATATATGGGAACTGGTGCTTTTATGGCTGTTGACGAAGAAGGCGGTACTGTTACAAGAGTACAGTCACAACTTGGTGAACAGGCTGTATATGATATGAACTACTATGGCGGTCTTAATGACTGGAACACAGCTTATTCAGTCGGCGAAATTATTGGCAGTTATCTTTCGGGCTATGGATTCAATCTTGACTTTGCACCCGTTGCAGATGTAAATATAAGTCCATATAATGAACTTGGCTCACGTATTTTCAGTACTGACCCGCAAATTGTCGCCGATATGTCGGGGGCTGTCGTAGACGGTTTGCAGTCACAAGGTATTTGCAGTACACTCAAGCATTTTCCCGGTCTGGGAGCAGGAAACAGCAATACGCATTACAACTCCGTTTGGATTGACAGAACGCATGAACAATTACAGCAGACTGAATTTCCTGCATTTAAAGGCGGTATTGATGCAGGAAGTGACTTTGTTATGGTCGGTCATCAGATTACATCAGCATCAGGTGACAATCTGCCCGGTAATTTATCAAAAGTTGTCGTGACAGACTGGCTAAAAAATGAACTTGGATTCAAGGGTCTTGTTGTTACAGATTCGCACAGCATGGGTGCAATTACAAACGTCTATACAAGCGGTGAAGCATCTGTTCTTGCTATTGAAGCAGGTGTTGACATGGTGCTTATGCCGTCCAGTCTTGCTGACGCTGTTGCAGGAGTTGAACAGGCAGTTCAGTCGGGCAGAATATCGGAGGAACGTATAAACGAAAGTGTTGTAAAAATCCTCAGCAAAAAAAATGAACTTGGACTAATATGAAAAAAGCTCTGATTTGATTTCAGAGCATTTTTTATTTATTTATGTGACATCAGATATTCTTTGCAGGTTTTTTCGATAATCTCTCTTGCCTCAGCAGGACTTACAGGCAGTTCACAGCAGGACGCATGGAAATGACCGCCTCCGCCGTGAATTTCACATATCTCATTTGCCGACAAATCGCCGTTTGTACGCATGGAGCATCTTGATGTACCGTTTGGAAGTTCTCTTATAGTACAGCCTATTTTTATACCCTCAACATTTCCGATTATTGAGTTGATGCCCTCTAATTCAGAATCAGCTATATCTGCCGTTTTCAAGTCATCAAGAGTTATAATACCCGTGAGAATACTGTCATCACAGGTAAAATGAAAGCTGTTGCAGAGAATTTCCTCAACTTTCATACGCTGGCGGGACTTCATGAATACATTACGTTTGCCTATATGCTTAATATCAGCACCAGACTTTGCAAGTTCAATCGCTGTTTCAAATGTCTGTATACTTGTATCGGACGTGCTGAAACATCTTGTATCAGTTACAAGCGCAGTATAAAGCAAATCTGCCATTTGCTTTGTGATTGTTATTCCCATTTCTTTCATAAGCTTGAAAACAATTTCACTGCAAGCTCCGCAGTCTTTTTCAACATAGCGATAGTCAGCATTATCAAATGTATTTGCATGGTGGTCTATGCAGAATGTGAAATGCTTATCGGAATATGTTCCAACTCTATGCGGTGTTGCGGAATCAACTGCCACATATACGGGATTTTCAGGCTTGTCAAGTTCAATTTCATTTGTCATATGCTGATACATTTTCGGCACTTCGTCACGACCGACAACATCGCATTTCTTGCCGATTGATTTAAGTCCGATAGCAAGTGCAAATGCTGAGCCTATGCAGTCTCCGTCGGGACGAATATGGTACACTATTCTATATTCGTCATATTCCATAAATTTTTCAGCTATTTCTTTGATTGAAACATTCATAAATAACAATCTCCTTTCTTTTAGTCAGTTACTCTTAATTCGCTTATAAGCTTACGCATAACTATAACATCATAGACATCTGCTCTGCCGTCATTATTAACATCACAGGAATATTTGTAATCATCTGTATTAACTGCAAGAATATAGCTTGCGCAGTAAACCAAATCCGCTATTGAGACTTTACCATCATGATTGAGGTCGCCGTATTCATACTCAACATCAGGATTTTCACCATAATTCCATGATGCAATTTCAGGATATTTAAGACATACTGTAAAATATTTCTCACACGGTGAATGATTTGTGTTGAAATCGTCTGAACCTTTCAGAAAATACTTGCTTACAACTTCAACACCGTCTTTGCCGTCCTTGTCGTCCCATGTAACATCAACCGCATACCAGCAGTTATCTTCCATAAGCACATAATTCCACATATGAGCAACTTTTTCCTCTGCATTGTAGTTGCCGAAAACGCATATACAAGGTATGCCTATTTTGTCGCAAATCATCTTGAATCCCTTTGAATATCCCTCACATACAGATGCAGTTGTTACAAGAGAACTCAAGGCAGAGCCTGAAAATACGCCGTTTTCATCATAGTATGTAAATTCCGCAATTTTATCATGAATACATTTCAGTTTTTCAGAATTTGTATCGCCCTTTACCTCAAAATCTTCAACAGCTTTTTCAAGCTGAATCTTATAACTCATAATATCATCTATATCAGAAAATCCGCTGTAGGCAACAGGAGTTATTGTAATTGTCCTGATAGTGTAAGTATAGATTTTTGTCTTTATATCATATGAATATGTAAGATTATTCGGCGATACACTCATTTCATTTTGATTAAACCAGAAAATCTCCGGCTTATCAAACAATACAGCATGAACAGCACTTGAACAAGTACCAAAAACAGCATTAATAAGATTCTGGTCTGTTGAGGTAAGTTTTGTTGTAGTAAATTTTACCGATTCAGGAAGTGTTATAGTGATTTTATCAAGCGACGGTGTAACAAGTTTTGCAAGTTCATCATATACTGCTTTATTATTGGCATCAAGATAATCACCTAAAAGATAGCAGTCTGAATCTGCAAGAATTTTCGGGAAATCAGAAAAATCAAGTGAAATTCCGTCATATTCTCCCATAACAAAACATTCGTCCGACATATCGGCAACACCCGTTTCAATTGAATCATCAGCAACTGAAAAGACAGGTACAGACGCTCCGAAAACAGAAAATGCCATTACACATGACAGCATATGACATAAAATTCTTTTCATTTTAAAAACCTCCGTTAATTTC
>CAMWKY010000029.1 GCA_947174965.1 uncultured Ruminococcus sp.
GTATAATATTATTAATCTGAATTTTAGGAGATAAAATTATGCCATTTGTTGAAGTTAAATGTCCGTCATGTGCATCTGTTTTTCCTGTAGACAAAACAAAAGATGTATGGATTTGCGGTTACTGCGGAAAACCATTTATTGTTGAGAAAGCTCTTGCTGAATATAAAAAAGCCAGCGGAACAAAAGATGTCACCGTCCCCGATACTGTAAAATCTATTGAATATCTCGATTTTTCGGGCTGTGATAATATCCAGTCAATAACCATAAATGTACAGAGTATCGGAAGCTTTGATTTTTCCGACTGTAAAAATTTGCAGTCAATCAATATAAATGCAAACAGTATTGACTCGCTTGAGATTACAAACTGCCAGAGTTTGCAGATTGTAAATATTCCACGAACTGCAAAAATAGAAAATATTGAAATTTCCGACTGCAAAAATCTTAAATCTGTTACTAAAAAATAACTGCTTAATACTTTAAGCATAGAAAGAGGTTCAAACAATGAATATAGAAGCTTATTTGGAATTTCGTAACGAATGTATTAACAAAACTGCTGATATTAACACAACTTATGATGATAAAGTTAATTTTGTACTTTATACAGCAGAACTTATTGTACGTAAAATCGTAATTCCATATCCGAACAACCAGACAACAGAACAGGACTTTATAAATAAAGCAGACTCATTTCCTCATAATTTTAAACATTTCATAAAATCCTGTGTAGTTGATATAGTAGATATGGCATACAGTGATATTGAACACAAAAAATCAGGAACAAAAGACCCTGATGCAGTGAAGAAATATTATAATTCTATTGAGTCAATACAGGAACTTTATGCTTGTCTTTTTGTGCAGTATTTCAGAACGTTTGAATTTGGCAGTAATATGAACATAGCAAACAGATTTTCTCTTTTACCTCCGATTATCCGTTGCAAAACATTACAGCATCTTTATGCTATGAACCCTGACAATATTGTAATTATTGATAAACTTGGTTTAAGCATAACAAAAGCTTATGACACAAAAACAACAGCAAAATGGATAATGCAAAACGAAGAACATCTTAAGTCGATTCCAGCTGCATCTAAAGAAATGATTGAAATGATTCCTGAATTTGCTGAACATACTATGTATGATAGTTGTGTAGGCAAGATTAATCCAGATTATGAATCAATCTATGCTGACTTTGAAACTCTTAAAGCTTCTTATTATTCAAAAGGAATTATGGATGGAGAAACTCAAGAAATTTTAATGTTCAATGACTATATGCAGTTTGCTTATGAATGTCTTGAAAAAATTCCGTCTCCTATAACAAAGGATGGAAATCCATATTTCCTGTTGTCATATTTTGACAGTCTCAAATAAAGCAAAAAATAACAGAAAAAGTTACTTGACAATCTGTCATAAATGTGATAATATATTTACATAAGCTAAAACGTTGATAAGGAAGGCTTTTTTCCGATACGATATTTTCAGAGAACTGTTGTACGGTGCGAAACAGTAATATCAGGAATCAGGCACACCGCCTTTGAGTGCGTCCAATACACGCCGGTTTGCTACCGTTAAAGAGCTTTTGAGGTGCAGGATTTTTCTGCATGAAATCGGGTGGAATCACGGTAAATTTATCGTCCCTTGTGCTTTTTCGCATGAGGGACTATTTTAATTGAAAGGGGTGACAATATGAGCAATATCAAGTACAATGAGGAACAGGAAGCCTTTGAACTTCCCTATAAGTTGTGGGATAATGCAATTACTGTGCGTTTCTATGCCGACAGTGAAGAAGATATTATCAGTAATCTTAGCGAAATTGCCGTTCAGCTTGAATACGTCAACAGCAACAAGAAAACAATCGCCACTCTTATAGCTGATGAGGGATTTTACAATGGTGCAGACGAAGTTCTTATAAAACATATCTGCCTTGAAAGCATCTATGTTGATGTTGATGATGAGGAAATTGTTGTCTGCTTCACTGTTGACAGCACTGACGGATATATGACTTCTGTCAATATTGAACTTTATGAAACTGAATTTGAAATTACAAGTCGAAACTGAAAGGAAGATGTAAAATGATAAAATTAACACTAAAAGACGGCAGTATCAGAGAAATTGAATCCTCTGCACCTGCTTATGAAATTATCAAGGGAATCGGCATGGGTCTCTACAAAGCATCATGCTGTGTAAAAATCAACGGCGAAGTGAAAGACCTCCGCACAATTATTGACAGCGACTGCGATTTTGAAGTATGTACTTTCGATACGGTTGAGGGCAAAAAGACTTTCTGGCATACTGCATCTCATATTCTTGCACAAGCTGTAAAAAGACTCTATCCGCAGGCAAAACTTGCTATCGGTCCTGCTATCGACAATGGCTTCTACTACGATTTCGACCTTGAAAAGCCGTTCACACAAGATGAACTTGACAAGATTGAAGCAGAAATGAAAAAGATTGTCAAAGAGGGTATCGAATTAGAACAGTTCGAACTCTCTCCAGAAGACGCTGTTGCAAAACTTAAAGAAATGGACGAGCCTTACAAGGTTGAATTGTGCGAAGAACACGCTGACAAGGGTGAGCCGATTTCATTCTATAAGCAGGGTGAATTTGTTGACCTCTGTGCAGGTCCTCACCTTATGACGACTGCACCCGTAAAGGCTTTCAAACTTCTTTCATGTACCGGTGCATACTGGAGAGGTTCAGAGAAAAACAAAATGCTTTCAAGAGTTTATGCTGTTGCTTATCCGAAGTCGGCAGACCTCGAAGCAGACATCAAACAGCGTGAGGAGGCTAAACTCCGTGACCACAACAAGCTCGGACGTGAACTTGAATATTTCACAACTGTTGAGTGCGTAGGACAGGGACTTCCGATAATCCTCCCGAAAGGTGCAAGAGTTATTCAGACTTTGCAACGCTGGGTTGAAGATGTTGAACAGAAACACGGCTATTTACTCACAAAAACTCCTTACCTTGCAAAGAGAGAACTCTATAAAATTTCAGGTCACTGGGAACACTATCTTGACGGTATGTTTGTACTCGGCGACCCATACGACGAAACAAAGGAATGTTTTGCACTCCGTCCGATGACCTGCCCATTTCAGTATCAGGTATACCTTAACAGACAGCGTTCATACCGTGATTTGCCAATGAGACTTGGTGAAACATCAACACTTTTCAGAAAAGAAGATTCAGGCGAAATGCACGGTCTTATCAGAGTAAGACAGTTTACAATTTCAGAGGGACATCTTGTACTCCGTCCCGACCAGCTCGAAGAAGAATTTAAGGACTGCCTTGAACTTGCAAAGGAAATGCTCGGCACTGTAGGACTTCTTGAAGACTGTACTTTCAGATTCTCACAGTGGGACCCTGCAAATCCGAAAAACAAATATGAGGGTACTGCTGAACAGTGGGAAGAAGCACAGAATGTCATGGCAAAGATTCTCGACCATCTCGGAGTGGAATACACAATAGGTATTGACGAAGCTGCATTCTATGGACCTAAACTTGATATTCAGTACAAGAACGTATACGGCAAAGAGGACACACTCGTAACAATACAGATTGATATGTTGCTTGCTGAACGTTTCGGCATGGAATACATTGATGCAGACGGCACAAAGAAAACTCCGTATATCATTCACAGAACATCACTTGGCTGTTATGAGCGTACTCTTGCATATCTCATTGAAAAATATGCAGGTGCATTGCCGTTGTGGATTGCACCTGAACAGGTGAGAATTGTACCTGTTGCAGACAGACATCTTGACTACTGCCGTGAAATTATGGCAAAACTTGATGCTATGGGTGTGAGATGCTCAATTGACGACAGAGCAGAAAAAGTCGGAAAGAAAGTACGTGACGCAAGACTTGAAAAGCTTCCTATGTGGATTACAGTCGGCGACAAGGAAGTCGAAAACGCTACAGTTTCAGTAACTTCAAGACGTGAGGGCGATTTAGGCTCAATGACACAGGCTGACTTAATCACAAAGCTTATTGATGACATTTCAAAGAAAGTAAGATAATTGTGCGTTATATAAAAGTTGATGTGAAAATAAGCCGATATGACCTCAAAGGACTTATCGGCTTTGTGAAAAAAGGCGGGACAATTCTGTCAATTGTGCAGAAAGTTCCCGAAAAAATACTTGTTGGAATTGTCACAAGCAAAATCACACGAAAAGCTTTTCTTCCTAAGATTATTTCAAAGGTGAACAAAAACCTTTCAAAAGAGGGCAATATTATGATTGATAATCTTGAAATTGAAAATACGGGCGACAGAAGTCTTGATGTCAGATTCAATCTGAAATTCAAGGACTATGCTTCATTTCTTCCGCTTATTATGGATAAAATCAACGGTAAAATAAAAGACGAAAAAATTAATTCCATTGTAAATACTGCTGTGGACGTTATCTTTTCGGAAATTCCCGATGATGTAAAGGACAGAATAATCAATGGCATTATTTCTGGTGCTTCAAATGAAATATGTGACTTTATTACAGATGCTTTGAAAAAGAAAGCTATTCCTGTTGAAATTGGTGACATTGAAATTAAAGCAGATGTTCAAAAATAAGATAATAATAAAATCATGAGGTGATTTTAATGAAAAAAAACAGAATTATTGCTGTCGGCATGGCTTTTGCTCTTTCGTTTACTGCTTTACAGACAAACTTTCTGCCGACAGTTTTACACAATAGTTTTACTTCCTGCGCATATGAAGAAATTACTTACAACGGAATGACTTTTATCGTTGGTGACCAAGAGCTTCTTCTTACATCTTACAGCGGTACTGATTCACATATTGAAGTCCCTGAAAAGATTGACGGATATACAGTTACAGAAATCGGAAATTATGCTTTCAGAGACAATACTCAATTAAAAAGCATAAAACTGCCCGACACCATAAATGATATAGGAACATCAGCTTTTCAGAATACGGGTCTTGTATCATTTGATGTTCCCGAAAATGTAACCAGCATACATACGAATACTTTTGCTGACTGCATCAACCTTGAAAAGATAAATCTTTCCGACAACGTATCATATATGTATCTTTCTGCTTTTGCGAACACAAAAGTTGACCCTTGTTCACTTGTAAAAGAAGATATGACTTTTTCGTATAATGGAATATTATATGAGGCTATGAACGGTGAAATTTCTGTTCTTAGTATTGACACCAGTGAAAAAAAACTAATCAAAGATAATGTTGTTATTCCTGACAACTTCAATGGTTTTCCCGTGACAAGAATAATAAAAGAAGCTTTTAACAGATATTCAAATGACATAAAGTCGTTTACACTTCCTGACAGCATTTATGATATTGGTGAATCAGCATTTTTCGGCATAACAACGCTTGAATCAATCAATATCCCGAAAAATGTTTCTGTTATCCAAAAAGAGACTTTCAGAAAATGTTCAAATCTTTCAGATGTAAAATTCCATGATGATATAGAAATAATTGATATAACAGCATTTGAGGAAACAAAAGTAACAATTCCTGACAATCTTATATCAAAGATATATGACGACCCTGCAAATAAAGTTGTCAATGTTTCAAAGGATATATTCGGTTCAGAGGATAATTATGTAATAACCGATTCAACTGTTGAACTCAATCTTTCTGTCAACAGGATATTAAATTATGCTCTGACAGGATTTGACAATCTGAAAACAATAAATCTCAAACCAATAAATCTCAAACTTTCGGAAGAACTTGAAATAAATACAAGTGCTTTTTCATACTGTCCTGCACTTGAATCCATAAATTTTTCACCTGAATACAGCAAAGTCACGATAAGGGGCGAAAGAATAATCGACAGAACATCTGTTTCAAATATTCAGATAAATTCTCCGTGCGATATAATGATGAACGCTTTTTCAAAGTGTGAAACGCTTGAATCCGTCTCATTGAAAAAAGATGCAAAAGTCCTAAGAAACGCATTTACAGACTGTAAAAACCTGACTGAACTTGAGTTAGGCGGAGTATCTGATATTAGTTTGTCATCATTTTCAGGCTGTCCTATACAGAATTTAATCATCTCTGAAAATACTGAAATTCTGTCAAGAGGACTGAATAACTGCACAGAACTTATGAACATCAATGGCGAGCCTGCTTTTGACAGCAAAACAGGTGATTTCAATGCAAAGTACAAGGATTTTATTTTCAAGTCATTTTACAATGCAGAGGAAATAGGCTTTATTAATGAGTATGTTCAGGCAAATGTCAAAAGAATTGTATCTGAAAATACTGATTCAAGCATGAGTGAAATAGAAAAAGTGAAAATCCTGCATGACTGGGTATGCGATAATACAGTATATGACCCTGACGAAGAAAAAGTATATGCACCTGAAAACAGAAACGACGCTTCTGTACTTATGAACGGTAAATCTGTATGTGTCGGATATGCCAAAATGTGCAACCTGCTTTTCAATGAAGCTGGTATTGAGACTTATTTTATTGAGTCGCCAAGTCATGCGTGGAATATTGTAAAAATCGGCGGTCACTATTTCCACGTTGATTCAACGTGGGACGACGGTGACAGTATTTCATACAACTTTTTCATGAAATCCGATGATGAAATAGCCGACGATACACACATCAACTATTCAGCCGAAAAACCAAGCTCACTCCATTATTTCCAGAAAGACGGTATGCCCGAATGCAGTTACTCAATGGGCGACTGCAACATGGACGGCAAAATTTCCATTGCCGATTTGGTGCGCATGAATCAATATATACTCAATAAGCAGAAAATCAATGCAGATGATGCAATATTATATGATCTTGATTTCAGCGGAAAGATTGATGTATTTGATGTTATAAAAATGCGCCAGATAGTTGTAAATCAATAACAAACTGCCCCTGCACGAACAAGCAGGGGCATTTTTTTGTAACGATAAAAAATTATATTAAGTGCAATTATAACTTCAGAGAATACCTGTGATAAACACAACACCAATTGTAATAAAAAATGCACTTAATGACAATAAAGTTAATGGTACTTTCCATATGTAGTTGTTAGAATAAATACCATCTTTTGAAAATGAAGTTAGTTTTGTTTGAAGTGTAACATGTATTGATACTACTTTATAAGGATTATCTTTCCTTACCTTCAGAACAATTTTCAAACCAACATCAGGTGGACCGAGCATAAAATAAGAACTGTATCTGTATCTTGGACAAGCTATTTCATGATAAGTATTAGCCTTTATTTTATATCTTATATAAATATAATGAGTATCTGGACTTTCACCAATCACTATTCCATTAACTGATTTGACTCCACGGATTGCATCCCGAATCCAAAAATATATTAATATAAAGAGAAGTATCAGACCCATTATAATATCAAACCACCCTAATTTTACGTCACTATCCATATTGAATATCCTTTCCAAAGTCGAACTAAAATCACATACTTCTATTATTTATTATATAATAAAAAATTCAATCTGTCAACACTTTTTATAAAAAAAGGCTGTATCATGAAATAATACAGCCAGTCAGAAAAATTATAATATAGAAGGGGAATTGGAGGATTTATTTAATCCTGTCAGTATTATATATCGCAAACCTTAAAATAATCTTAAATTTACTTGATAAATCTTGCTTTTATTATGGTGTAGCCATATGGTGCGATAGTAACGCAGTCGTTCTTGTATTCGCCGTTGAACTCCTCAAAATCCGTAAAACGCTGAAGTTTTTGAGAAATATCCTTGACTTCAACAACAGTTTCTGTTCTGTTTATAAAGAAGATGTAATCTGTTTCACCCTGTCTTGTAAATGCAACGATTCTGTCGTCAATAGTCTGTCCGTCATTGATGACAAAATAGGTTCTGCCGTCTTTCATGTTCGGGATTGACTTTCTTACACGGCTCAACTCTGAAACATAGCTTATAAGTTCAAAGTCCTCATTGCCCCATGGGTAACAACGTCTGTTGAACGGGTCTTTATAGCCCTGCAATCCTGCTTCGTCACCGTAATATATACTTGGCACACCAGGTAAAAAGAACATAAGTGCAAGAGCAGTTTTAAGCATATTCTTTCCCTTTTCGTACTGTTCGGGAGTGAGATAACGTTCAGCCATCCAGTCTTTGCTCTTGTCGTCGCAGTAATCACCAGCAAGACGATTGATAGCTCTCTCAATATCGTGAGTTGAAACAAAGTTCATGAGTACATCAATGGACGGCTTCGGATAATTTTCAAGAATTGTCATAATGGAGTAAATAAAATCTCTCGGAGTACCGCCCTTGACAAAGTTTATGATAGCTTCACGGAATGGATAGTTCATTACAGAGTCAAGCTGTTCGCCAAGAAGATAACGTCTCTTTATACCATAGCTTTCTTTGTTTGAGGCATCTTCCCACACTTCACCGATAACAATTTTGTCCTCGCCGAACTTCTTCACGGACTTTCTCAAATTATTCAGGAACTTGTCGGGCAGTTCGTCCGCAACGTCAAGACGGAATCCGGCTGCACCCTTGCTTAACCAGTAATGGAGTACACCCTCATCACCGCATATAAATTCCGTGTAAGATTCGTTGTTTTCCCATACATTCGGCAATGTATCAATACCCCACCATGCCTCATAAGTATCAGGATAATTTATAAAGCTGTACCATTGATAATACTTGCTTTCCTTCGACTGATAAGCACCGGCTTCGTCAGTATATCTGCCGAACTTATTGAAATAACGGCTGTCCGCACCTGTATGAGAGAATACACCGTCAAGAATTACGGAAATACCGTATTTTTTTGCTTCTTTGCAGAGTTCCTCAAAGTCGTCATTAGTGCCAAGAAGCGGGTCTGCTTTCATGTAATCGGCTGTATTGTAGCGGTGATTTTCGTGTGATTCAAAAATCGGGTTGAGATAGATACAAGTTACGCCAAGATTGCTAAGATACTGCAATTTTGACTGTATACCTGCAAAATCTCCGCCGAAATAGTCGTTATTCCATACGTGACCGTTGTGGTCGGGCTTGTAAAACGGAGTGCCATTCCAGTCATCACGGAGAACACGACCGTATGGTATATTTTCGTGAACTTTGTCACTTTTGCAGAATCGGTCAGGGAAAATCTGATACATTACACCGCCTTTGAGAAAATCAGGTGTATTGTAGTCGCTTGAATATACAGTCAGCTGAAAAAGTCCGCCGTCTTTAACGTCACCCTCATGACAGTTGACTTTCTTTATATAATTTCTCATTCCGTTGACTGTATATGAGAAGTAGTAATAATGTACGTCGCTGTATCGTGGACTGTAATCGCATGAATACACAAAGCAGTCTCTTTCCTCTGCCGTTACGTCCATAGGCAGAAAACGCTCTTTGAATCCCGTGCGGAAAAGCACCATAACAGGTGGAAAATCGGGACGAATATCCTTTGAAAGACGTATAGAAAAATGACAGGTTTCAAACTGTCTTACTGCGCCAAAAATTGATTTATAGCTTAAATCCCATGTATCGTAAATAGGTTTCATAGTTTTTCTCCATATCTTAATAAATTTTTGTAGAATATTTTTGTATCGCAAAAAGGGAACGGACTTTAACACGTTCCCTTATTCTGCAATTATTTCATCTTAGCGAAGATGCCAGATATTGTCAGCATATTCAGTAACAGCACGGTCAGCAGAGAATATTCCTGCTCCTGCAATGTTATTGAGTGACATCTTAGCCCACTTTGTCTTGTCGTTGTAGCACTCTGTAATATAAGCCTGTGCCTTGCGGTAGCTGTCGAAGTCGGCAAGAACCATATAAGGGTCACGGTCTTTGAGTGAGTTTGCAACATCATTGAAAGTACAGCCGTTGATGCCATGATACATACGCTCGATAGCCTCTTTGATTCTGCCGTCTGAATTGAAGTAATCAATAGGATTGTAACCTCTTGCCTTGAGTGCATTAACTTCAGGAGTTGTCATACCAAAGATAACAATATTGTCATCTCCTGCGGCTTCCTTGATTTCAATGTTAGCACCGTCAAGAGTACCCAAAGTAACAGCACCGTTAAGCATAAACTTCATGTTTCCTGTACCTGATGCCTCTGTACCAGCAAGTGAAATCTGTTCAGAAATGTCAGAAGCAGGCATGAGGTGTTCAGAGAGTGTTACGCAATAGTTTTCAAGGAATACAACCTGCAAATTCTTGCTGATATTAGGATTCTTTCTGATTTCCTCTGAAATTGCCCATATCATCTTGATAATCTGCTTTGCAAGATAGTAGCCAGGGGCAGCCTTTGCAGCGAAAATATATGTTTTAGGAGTGAACGGAGCGTTCGGATTTGCAAGAAGATAAGCATAGTCTGCAAGAATATTCATAACATTAAGATGCTGTCTCTTGTATTCGTGGAGACGCTTAACCTGAACATCAAAAATTCTGTTTGTATCAAGAATAATTCCAGACTGCGACTTAACATACTTAGCAAACTTCTGTTTGTTGTCTTTCTTTACAGCCATGAGCTTTTCAAGTACAACAGAATCATTTTCAAATGCTCTGAACTTTTCAAGTTCTGCACCGTCATTGATAAACTTGTTGCCTATAGTCTCACTAAGGAGCTTTGTAAGTCCGGGATTTGACTGATAAAGCCATCTTCTGTATGCGATACCGTTTGTGACATTCTTGAACTTTTCAGGAGTATTGTCATATTCGTCCTTGAAAACAGATTCCTTGATAATTTCAGAGTGAAGCTGTGAAACGCCGTTTACACTGTGTGAAGCAACAACACAAAGAGTTGCCATGTGAATCATGTTATCCTTGATAATTGACATTCTTGTTGTCTTTGCACTGTCGTTTCCGTTTCTCTCCATGAGTGACTGGCAGTATCTGTTGTTGATTTCAACGATAATTGAGAAAATACGTGGAATAACAGTTCTTACAAGGTTAACGTCCCATTTTTCAAGAGCTTCTGCCATAACAGTGTGGTTTGTATAAGCGAAAGTTCTTGTAACAATATCCCATGCCTTTTCCCATGTATAACCGCAGTCGTCAAGGAGAATACGCATAAGTTCAGGAATAGCAAGAGTCGGGTGAGTGTCGTTGATGTGGATTGCAACCTTGTCAGCAAGATTTTCAAGTGTACCATAAATCATCATGTGACTGTTTACAATGTCGCCTACAGATGCGGCACAAAGGAAATACTGCTGTCTCAAACGGAGAGCTTTTCCCTCTGCGTGATTGTCGTTTGGATAGAGGATTTTTGAAATTGCATTAGCTGTAGCATTTTGTGCAAGAGCCTTTGCATAGTTGCCTTCGTTAAAGTCGCTCATGTTGAAGTTAGGAGCTTTTGCAGACCAGAGACGAAGTACAGAAACACCCTCTCCGCCGTAACCTGCAACGTACATATCATAAGGAATAGCAACAACTGTATTATAATTTACGTGTGAAATATAGTGATACTGATTATCCCAGTATTCCTGAATTTCGCCCTCAAAATGAATATCAATTGAAAGTTCAGGCTTAGGAACAAGCCATACACTTCCGCCAGGAAGCCAGTTATCAGGTAATTCAGTCTGCCAGCCGTCCTCAAGTTTCTGCTGGAAGATACCATATTCATAGCAGAGTGAGTAACCCATTGCAGGGAAACCTGTTGTAGCAAGACCGTCAAGGTAGCAGGCAGCAAGTCTGCCAAGACCGCCATTGCCAAGACCGGCATCAGGCTCATGCTCGAACACTTTGTCAAGATTTATTGTGTGCTTTTTAAGCATTGCACGCACTTCGTCAGCAATTTCAAGATTATATATGCTTGTTTTAAGTGAACGTCCCATAAGGAATTCCATTGAAAGATAGTAAATCTGTTTACCGCCTACAGAGTGAGTGTGATTGATAAAGCTCTGTCTCTTTGCGCTAAGGATTTCAACGATAATAGAAGAAAGTACCTGATAAACCTGTTTGTCAGAAGCTTCCTCTGGTGTAACACTGTAAAGTGCCTGTAATTTTTTCGGAAAATCACTTTTGATTTTATCCATAATAGCGGTTGTGTTTGTATTAGCCATAAAAAATCTCCAATCTGCCGTATCTGCACGGCTGTTTTACTGTTTGTATATTTATTCTTTATTTTTACCTACAGCAAAAGCTGTATACTCCTCACAAACAGCATATACTATATTTTATCATATTTTCACTTTTTTTTCAACTGTATAATTATACAAATATTTATCAACGTAATTTACATATTACTGCAAAAAAACTGTGTTATTCGTCTCTTTGATAAAAAAAGGCGAAAAAGTAATGTGCATTTTGACGAATTAACAATTATTTAATATTTGTTTTTGTGCATTAATACAAGAATGATGTGCAATATATATTTTTTTAAAAAAATTCAAAAAAATATAAAAAAACATTTGAAATTTAGGGAAATATATGTTATAA
>CAMWKY010000030.1 GCA_947174965.1 uncultured Ruminococcus sp.
GAAATATAGAAGTCGTAAAATATTGTAGAAATTTTTTTTAAAATGTGGTATAATATTCCAGTATCTTATTTTTAAGATGTACCAAAAAAATAATGGAGGAAAAACCAATGAGTTTAAAATCATCAACAAAAACAGATGTAAACACAACTGAACTTGTTATCACTATTGATGCAGCAACTTTTGAAACTGCTGTTGAAAAGGAGTATCAGCGTCAAAAGAAAAATATCCAGCTTAAAGGATTCAGAAAAGGCAAAGTGCCGAGAAAGCTTGCTGAAAGAACATTCGGTGAAAATGTATTCTATGAGGGTGCTATCAATTCACTTCTCGGTGATGAACTTAGTATAGCTGTTCAGGAGCAGAATCTTAATCTTGTTGACAGACCAAATGTAGAGGTTATTTCAGCAGATAAAGAAAACGGCGTTGAGCTTAAAGCTATCTGCATTACAAAACCTGTAATCGAAATTTCAGATTACAAGGGCATCACAGCTCCGAAGCAGGTTAAGGAAATTACAGACGAGGACGTTAATGAACAGATTGAAATAATCAGAAAGAAAAATGCACGTATCGTTTCAGTTGAGGACAGACCTGCACAGCTTAATGACGAAGTTATCATTGACTTTGAAGGATTCTTCGGTGATGAAGCATTTGAGGGCGGAAAAGGTGAAGACCACCCGCTTAAATTGGGCAGCGGTCAGTTTATTCCTGGCTTTGAAGACCAGATTGTCGGTCACAATATCGGCGACGAATTTGACATAAATGTTACTTTCCCTGAAAATTATCAGATGGAAGACTACGCAGGCAAAGACGCTACATTCAAAACAAAGCTTAAAGCTATCAGCTTTGAGGAACTTCCTGAAATAGACGACGACCTTATCAAAGATGCTACAGAGTTTGATACTGTTGAGGAATACAAAAACGACATCAAGACAAAGCTTGAAGAAGCTGCTGCAAAACAGGCTGATTCTGCATTTGAAAATGCTGTTCTTGAAGCTGTTATTGCAAAAGTAAATTCTCCTATCCCGAATTGTATGTATGAGCAGAGAATTGACTCTATCATGAACTCATTTGAACAACAGCTTCAGCAGAACGGCATGAGCCTCAACCTCTATTGCCAGTATACAGGCATGGACGTTGATTCTATCAGAGATACCTACAGAGAACGTGCAGAGGGTGAAGTTAAACTCAGACTTGCACTTGAAAAAATTGCTGAACTTGAAAACATTGAAATTTCAGAAGATGAAATTAATGAAAACCTTGCTCCTATTGCAGAAGCAAATAAAACAGACGTTGAAACACTTAAGAGATTTATCTCAATGGCAGACTTTACAGAGGATTTGAAAGTACAGAAAGCTGTTGAGATAGTAAAAGATACTGCTGTTGTAAGTGATGCTGTGGCTGAAAATACAGAAGAATCAGCAGAATAAAAATCAGATATAAATGCGGTTTCTGTCTCATATTATATGAACAGAAACCGTAACAAATAAACACATAAATAAAGAAAGGGCGATGAATTTATGAGCTTTATACCTTATGTTGTTGAACAGACAAGCCGTGGAGAAAGGTCTTATGATATTTTTTCCCGTTTGCTGAACGACAGAATAATTATGCTTTCTGACCAGGTGAACTCTGCTACATCAAGTGTTGTTGTTGCACAACTTCTTTTCCTTGAAAGTCAGGATTCAGACAAGGACATTTCACTTTATATAAACAGTCCGGGCGGTTCTATCACTGACGGTATGGCTATTTATGATACTATGCAGTATATAAAGTGTGATGTATCAACTATATGTATAGGTATGGCTGCTTCAATGGGAGCATTTCTGCTTGCGGCTGGTGCAAAAGGCAAACGCTTTGCACTTCCGAACAGTGAGATTATGATTCATCAGCCTCTTATTTCAGGTGGTTTAGGCGGACAGTGTACTGATATAAAGATTCATTCAGACCATCTTGTCAGAACACGTCAGAAAATGAATGAACTTCTTGCTAAAAATACTGGCAAACCAGTTGAACAGGTTGAAATTGACACAGAACGTGACAATTATATGACTGCTCAACAGGCTCTTGAATATGGTCTTATTGATAAGGTTATCGAGAAAAGGTAGGTTTTTTCATTATTATGGCTGGAATTAAATCATGTAATTTTTGTGGCAGAAACGAAAACAATACAAACAGTATGTTCTCCGCAGGAAGTTCAAATATATGCGATGAATGTGTAATGTATTGTTATGAACTGCTTTTCGGTCCTGCATATACAAAAGCACAGAAAAAAGCATCAGCACCAAAAAGCAAAACTCCGGATTCTGTAAATCTGCTCAAGCCTGTTGAAATCAAGCAGTTTCTTGATGAATATGTAATCGGACAGGACGAAGCGAAAATCTCTCTTGCTGTTGCTGTTTATAACCACTATAAACGTATAATGAGTCAGAATCAAACAAAATCAGATGATGGCGTTGAACTTCAGAAAAGTAATGTTTTACTTTTAGGACCTACAGGTGTCGGAAAAACATTTCTTGCTCAAACTCTTGCAAAAATTCTCAATGTTCCTTTTGCAATAGCTGATGCCACTACAATAACAGAAGCAGGCTATGTTGGTGATGACGTTGAAAATGTTCTGCTACGTCTCATTCAGGCGGCTGACTATGACATAAAAGAAGCCGAAAAAGGTATTATTTACATTGATGAAATTGACAAGATAGCAAGAAAATCAGAAAATACTTCTCTCACACGTGATGTAAGCGGTGAGGGTGTACAGCAGGCACTTCTTAAAATTGTTGAGGGTACTGTTTCAAATGTTCCTCCACAAGGTGGCAGAAAACACCCTAATCAAGAAACATTGCAGATTGATACAAAAAATATCCTCTTTATATGCGGTGGTGCTTTTGACGGACTTGAAGCACAGATTAAAAAGCGTGTAAACAGCAAATCTTCTATCGGTTTCGGCGGTGAACTCAAATCAGCAGACGACGAAAACCGCAATATTTTTAAAGAAGTTGTCCCGAAAGACCTCGTTAAATTCGGCATGGTGCCTGAATTTATCGGCAGACTTCCTGTTATTTCCGTTTTAGACGAACTCAACGAAGAATCTCTTGTACAGATTCTCACAAAGCCAAAAAATGCTCTTATCAAGCAATATAAAAAGCTATTTGAATATGATGATATTGAGCTTGAAATTGATGACGATGCACTTATTGAAATTGCTAAAAAAGCTATTTCACAGAAAACAGGTGCAAGAGGTCTGCGCTCCATTCTTGAATCAATATTCATGAAACCTATGTATCTTGTTCCGTCTGATAAAAATATCGCAAAAGTTCATGTTACAAAAGAATGTGTTGTGAATAATACTGATGCTGTACTGACTGATAAAGACGGTAATATAATAGAAATTTCACAATAAGAAAACTGTCGGATTTTTAAGTCCGACAGTTTTTATTTTTACAATAATCAGCAGCCACAACCGCCGTTGTTGTTTCCACAGCCACAGCCGCAGCCGTTGTTGTCGTTCTGACCATTACAGCCACAGAAGATGATGAAAATGAGGATAAGAAGAATAATCCACATACAGCTATTTCCCTCAAAACAATTACACATAATAAATATCTCCTTTTAAGATGTATTTGAAACGCTTTTGTCTGCGCTTCATACTACATATTATGCCATAGCAGAAAAAGTGTTACAAATTTTTTTCAGCAATTATTGTTTTCGACTGTTATCGCATAGAATAGGTGGCATAATATAGTAGTGCAGAATAAAACAGGAGGCAACTATTATGAATAAAGAAAATTTCACAAAGAAATCCGATGAAATAATAGAGGGGGCTATTAATCTTGCATCTGAAATGGGTCACACTTATGTCGGAAGCGAGCATCTGCTTCTTTCAATTGCAAATGACGGAACTTCAGATGCATCTGAAATTCTGATTGAAAACGGCATTGCCTATGATGATTTGCTTAAAGAAATCGTGAATCTTGTCGGAGTTGGCAAGCCATCTATGCTGAATTACCGCTATTTTACAAATGCAGCAAAAAAGATTCTTGAAAATGCCTGCAATATTGCGCAGAAAGACGGAAAAAAGCTGTCTTCTCCCGAACATATTTTAACAGCAATTATTCAGAATACGTCATGCAGTGCCTATACGATTCTACAGAAAGCAGACGGAGATATAATGGGAATATGTTCAGGACTTGAAATGACAGAATCTTCGTCAGTTCGTGAGGAAATATATGAGGCAGTCAAGCCGAAAATCTCACAACTTCCTAATCTGTTCCGATACGGAAAAAATATTACGGACATTTCACTTATCAAAAAAAATGACCCTCTTATTGGCAGAATAAGAGAAGTGGAAAGAGTTTTGCAGATTCTTGCAAGACGAAACAAGAATAATCCTTGTCTTATAGGTGAGGCTGGAGTTGGAAAAACGGCTATTGTTGAGGGTGTAGCGGAACTTTTTGTGCGTAATCTTGTCCCCGATTCACTGAAAAACAAGTTTATCTTCTCACTTGATTTCACTGCACTGCTTTCGGGCGCAAAATACAGGGGTGATTTTGAGGAACGTGTAAAAGCCTGTATTGACGAATCAATAAATGCCGGAAATATAATCCTGTTCATTGACGAAATTCATACTATAGTCGGCGCAGGAGCAGCAGAGGGTGCAATAGATGCCGCAAATATCATGAAACCAATGCTTGCAAGAGGTGAACTGCAAATTATAGGCGCAACAACATTTGACGAATACAGCAAAACTATTGAAAAAGATTCTGCACTTGAAAGACGTTTTCAGCCTGTTCAGATTAATGAGCCTGATTTCAAAAGCTGTACTGAAATCATAAAAGGACTGAAAACAAGGTATGAAAATTATCACCATGTTGAAATTCCCGATAATATTATAGATTTATCTGTAAATATGGCTGTACGCTATATATCGGATAGATTTCTGCCCGATAAGGCAATAGATATTCTTGACGAAGCCTGCGCTTGTGCAAAGATACATCACCGTTCAGGCTTGAAAAAAGTCACCGCAGAAGATATAATGACAGTTGTATCAATGAAAACAGGAATACCACTGAATAAAATATCGGCAGTGGATTCAATACAACTGAATTTTCTTGAAAAAAATCTTTCTGAACGGATAATCGGTCATGAATATGCTGTAAAAAAAGTCACAAATGCGGTATGCCGTGCAAAATCGGGCTTGAAAGACAGTGACAAACCGTCCGCATCATTTTTATTTGTCGGCAGTTCAGGAGTTGGCAAAACTGAACTTGCAAAAGCTCTGGCAGAATGTCTGTTCGGCTCTGAAAAAAATATCATTCGTGTTGATATGTCTGAATATATGGAAAAAAACTCCGTTGCAAAAATTATCGGTACTGCTCCGGGCTATGTCGGATATGACGACAAAAACAGCAGTTTATGTGAAAAAATCAGACGCAACCCGTATTCGCTTGTACTTTTTGACGAAATAGAAAAAGCTGATGCAGATGTGCTTAATATAATGTTACAGATTCTTGATTATGGCATACTGACAGATTCAGGCATGAGGAAAATAAGCTTCCGCAACTGCATTATAATAATGACTTCAAATATCGGTGCTGGCAGTAAAAGCTCACTTGGATTCAACGAAAATGCAAGTACAGATGAAAAACAGGTGCTTGATGCAGTAAAAATGCACTTTACACCTGAATTTACTGGGAGAATTGATGAAATCATTGTTTTTCACAATCTTGAAAAAAGTGACCTTATGAAAATAAGTGCAAAGGCACTTGAGAATCTGCGTTTAAGAGCAAAATCTATCGGCATTGAATTAGTCTACGGAAATGACATCATAGAAACTATTGCACAAGCAAAAGATACTGACCGATACGGCGCAAGACCCATTAAGCGACGTGTAACTGAATTAATCGAAAACGAACTTGCAAAGATGATTATAAATTCATGTGTTCATAGTGGTGATACTGTCAAAATAGAAGCATCTGACGGAAAAATCCGCTTTTCAAAGAGTGTTGCTGTCTAAAAAGTTCATTATATCATCAAGCATACTGTTAGCGGTATTTCTGCCTATTCTGTAGACTTCAAGCAAACTGTTATAATCATGTGATACGTGACCAATCGGAAGTTTTTCGGGTGGAGCAATAACAAATGTTCTGCCCTCCTGCTCCGATTTGCTGATGTATTTAAGCTGATTATTATATACTTTCGGACGATTTTCAAAAGTCTTTATAAATTCAGGGTATCTTCTGTACTTTGCTTTCACAAGTTTCAGCATTTTATTTTGTGATTTGACATAATCACGTGGTTGAGTAAGTATAACAACATTCTTTTCATAACCCATAGCCTGCATGAATCGCAGTGGTATTGAATCGGCGATACCTCCGTCAAGCATTTTTTTGTCGTCAATATCGACAATTCTTGATGCCAACGGCATAGAGGCTGATGCTCTTATCCATTCAAGCTCATTATAGTTCATATTTTTAATTTTGTGATAAACAGCCTTGCCTGTTTCAATATCAGTAGCGACTATATAAAATTCCATAGGATTCTTGCTGAAAGCTTCTCCGTCAAAAATATCAATCTCATCAGGAAGTGTGTGATAGCAGAACTCTGCTCCGAACATATTACCTGTAGTTGCAAGCGAATGTACACTGCAATAGCGTTTGTCTTTGTAAAATCGGAGATTATAGCGTATTGCCCGTCCGTTCTGTCCTGATTTGTAGTTACAGCCAAAGCAAGCACCTGCTGAAACTCCGACTGCGCCGTCAAAAGTGATGCCATTTTCCATGAGAACGTCCGTCACACCTGCGGAAAACAGTCCACGCATTGCACCACCCTCCATAACAAGACCATATTTCATATTATAGAAACCTCCTTAATACAGACACCGCCCATAACGGACGGTGTTTCTGTTATTTGTACCAGTAGCTGTGAAATCCCGACATATAAATTTTTGCATCTTTCGGAACTTGTGTTAAAGCATTGAATACATTGTAATAATCGCCTGCACCCATACCGATTGCTAAAGCTCCAAGAGTACCTAAAACTGTAAGATTAGGGAAAATCAGGAATAATATAAACGGTATAAAGCCGAAAACTATATTAGGACAAAGACCCATCATAATAAAGCGTGCCTTGCTCATATCCTCAGTACCAACAACAAACAACATACCCTGCTTTAAATTGGTGTACATATAAACATCTTCTTTAAAACAAAGTGCGTGTAAAAATTCGTGAGGTACTAAAGAAACAAGTGCAAGGAAAATTCCGGTCAGACTTGTTCTTTCTTTTGCTATATAGCTGACCATAAACAAAAGAATAAAGGTTATAACCATTGCCATTATGTTCATAACAATAGCGAATTCTTTTATATTTTCAGCTTCTTTGAATTGTACATAGCCTGTCGGGTGTTCACGTTGCGGGAGACTGTTTCCGTCACCGTTGAATTTGCCTGAATAGTGAAATTTCATTTTATACCTCTTGCTTCAATATAAAATCTCTTGTCATCAGCATGACCCATAGAAAAAGTCTTGCGTGGCAATGCACCGTCCATGATAACAGTCGGGAAAAGCTGTGACTTGTCCATATCAGGCAGAATAAATGCTATGCCATTGTGCTTTTCAGCAAGTGCCTTTACATTGTCGATACCGTGAATATAGTCGATTTTACCACCGTTTGCCTTGATATAGCTGTCAAGATAATTCTGCAATGAACCGACAGAAAGATTTGAACTTGTATTGTGGATATAGAGTTTCTTTGATTCACCGTTGCACACGATTTCAACCCATTGCTCCGCAACATCTTCTGAAAGTGCAAGAGATTCTGTAACACCTGATATAAGCTTGTCGCAGTCTACGTCATAAACAAGACGATAAATAGCTTCAAATTTAAGTGCATCACTATGAAGATTGACTATTTCAGCAAGTGCATAGCGTGCAGGGTGATTTGAAAAATCCTTGTCGGGATTGGACTTTTTCAGCTGTTCATAAAATTCTTTTGCTGTTGCAAGTGAGTGATTGCCGTCACCCATAGCATAGAGAAGCACGGGTTTATCAGTAAGACCATATTTTTTATTGAATGTATCAGGGTCGGCAAGTGCTGATAAAGCCTTGTCAATGCGTTCCTGCTCCTTTTCGCCGACAAGATAACCGCTTATACTTCCACCATTCATCATAAGTTCTGTATCGTACAATTTCTGCATTTCTGCCTTGTCAACGGATTCTATAACCGTATTGTCGGGGTCGTCAATAAGTATCATTATATGCGGAAGTTCAAGCGGTGCATTTTGTCTCACCTTGATACGTGGCGGAATACGCTCAATAACTGTTGCTTCTGTTGCACGGACTTGTGAAGTACTGCCCTTTGAGAAGTCGTACTGCTCTAAATCAATTGCACCGATAAGACCTTTGCGGACAATTCCGTTGCTCTGTATTCTCTCAACATATACCATAGAATTTTTGTACTCTGTAAAAATGCCATCACTGATATATTTTTCCATAGCAGAATGAATATTTTCTATTCTGCTTGCTACATCATCATTTTCAAGATAAATTTCAGGCAGAATAAGACTTAATGTTGACGGAAAACCGTCTGCAATACTTTTTACATTATCCCAATATTCAGGCTCACTTGTATACTGGTCGCAGGCAATAACGCTCCATTTACTCATGTCGATTGATTCATTCGGGATAAGTATATCCGCATTGTGAAAAGCTGTAGTGTTCATAAATTTATATCTCCTTAATAAAATTTTTTAACTGCTGATTGAGTTCTGAAACAGGAAGTCCGACAACATTAAAATAATCGCCGTTTATTTTTTCAATAAGCAGAGACCCTTTTCCCTGTATACCGTAACCGCCTGCCTTGTCGAAAGGCTCACCAGTTGAGATGTACCACTCTATAGTATCATCTGTCAGATTTCTGAACGTGACAGCAGTTGTTTTTGAAAAAGTAACCTTATTTCCGCAACTCATAATACAGCAGGACGTTGTAACATCATGGGTCTTGCCTGAAAGCATCTTCAGAAACTCTCTGCACTCATCAGCATTTTTCGGCTTGCCGAGAACTTTTCCGCCAATTTCAACAACAGTATCACAGCCGATTATTGTATCGTCAGGGTATAATTCAGCACCTTTTTCAGCTTTGAGTACAGCGAGATACTCCGATACACAACAATGGCAGTTTTCGGGTACAGTCTCATCAACATCAAGTGAAACAGCCGTAAAATCATCAGTAATCAGCTTCATGAGTTCACGTCTGCGAGGTGATGCAGATGCAAGTATAATCATAATATCACACCTCTTTCATTAGTTTGTCACAAACATATTATAACATATATTTTTATAGGTTGTCAATTGTATTTTATATATTAATGTGCTATAATAACAATTAAGAGGTGAAAATCGTGAAAAAGATAACTATAGTAAAACCGCCTGAAAGGATAAATGCAGATGCAGACAAGGGTCTTACTTCTGCACAGGCAAAAGAACGCAGACTTGCAGGGCTGAGCAATATTCCTGTTGAACCGCCGTCAAAATCGTTGTGGGAGATAATTGCAGAAAATACATTTACCTATTTCAATTTCATTTTTACAGTTCTGGCAGGTCTTATCATATATGCAGGAACTTACAGAGATGTTACATTCATGCCAATTATTATAGCAAATACTCTTATCGGCATTATTCAGGAATTACGCTCAAAAAAAGTGCTGGACAAGCTTACAATGATGAACGCACCTGAAACAACTGTTATACGTGACGGAAAAGAGATGTCATTGCCGTCAAAAGATATTGTGCTTGATGATATAGCGATATTTCGTGCAGGAAATCAGATAAGTGCAGATGCTGTTGTAATCGACGGAAATATAGCTGTAAATGAGTCACTGCTCACAGGCGAATCGGACGAAATATACAAGAGTGCAGGAGATACCTTGATGTCAGGAAGTTTTGTTGTATCGGGGTCATGCCGTGCAAGACTTGAAAAAGTAGGTGCAGAATCGTATATATCAAAGCTGACATCACAAGCCAAAAAGCAGAAAAAAGGTGAGCGTTCGGAAATGATACGCTCACTTAATAAAATCGTGAAAATTGCAGGGATTATGATTATCCCGATAGGCATACTTCTTTTCTGTCAACAGCATTTTCTTGAAATGAACGATATAAGCAGTAGTATTCAGGCTATGGTTGCAGCTGTATTGGGTATGATTCCCGAAGGACTTTTTCTGCTTGCAAGTACAACACTTGTTGTAAGCACAATGAGACTTGCAAATAATAAGGTGCTTGTGCATGATATGAAATGTATCGAAACACTTGCAAGAGCAGATGTACTTTGTGTAGACAAAACAGGAACTATAACCGAAAGCAAAATGAGTGTCAACGGCATCATTCCTGTTGCCGAACTTTCCGAAGATGAACTGATTCCGCTTATAAGTGATTTTACAGTTGCACAGTCGGCGGACAATGCAACCATGATTGCCATGAAAAACTACTTCCACAAGCCAACAGGACAGAAAATAAAATCACACACAGGCTTTTCGTCCGATTTCAAATACAGCAGTACCACACTTGAATCAGGTGCATATATTCTTGGTGCATCAGAATTTGTGCTGAAAGATATTTCCCCATATAGTGATATTATTTCCGAAAACAGCAGTAAGGGCATCAGAGTACTTGCTTTTTGCAGATATTCAGGAAATCCCGACGGAAAAGCACTCACAGCAGAAACAGAACTGTTGTGCTTTGTGCTTATTACAAATCCAATAAGAGAAAATGCACCTGAAACATTCAGATTTTTTGCGGAACAAGGTGTGCAGATAAAGGTAATATCGGGAGATAATCCGCTTACTGTTTCGCAAATAGCAAAACAGGCTGAAATTGCTGATGCTGGTGACTATGTAGACGCATCAACGCTTAAAACAGATGAGGCAATTGAAAACGCTGTCAATAATTATACGGTATTCGGCAGAGTTACACCTGAACAGAAACGTAAAATCGTTCGTGCATTAAAAAAATCAGGGCATACTGTAGCCATGACAGGTGATGGAGTAAATGATGTACTTGCACTGAAATCTGCTGACTGTTCAGTTGCTATGGCTTCGGGAAGTGAAGCGGCAGCACAGGTGTCACAGCTTGTACTTCTTGAATCGGACTTTGCAAAAATGCCTGATGTTGTAATGGAGGGCAGACAAACTGTAAACAACCTTGAACGTTCAGGCAGTCTTTTTCTTGTAAAGAACATTTTTTCGCTGATTATGTCGCTTGTCTCTATTTTCTGCGGAATAACATACCCTCTTAAACCTGCACACATATCACTTGTCAGCGTTTTTACAATCGGCTTACCCGGATTATGTCTTTCACAGATTCCAAACCGTGACTTAATCAAGGGCAATTTCATGTCAAATATTCTACTAAAGGCACTCCCTGCAGGTCTTACAGATGCAATAATAGTGACTTTTATGATAATTTTCGGAAACATATTCAATTCAAGTCAGGAGGATATTTCCACAGCCTCAACAATACTATTAAGCGTTGTCGGAATGATGATACTTTTACGCATAAGCAAGCCCATGAACAGCATAAAACTTGCAATATGGCTTATATGCGGACTTCTCCTTACATTCAGCATGATTTTTTTAAGCGGATTTTTCAGTGTTTCGGGTATGTCAATACAGTGTATACTTCTTTGCATCAATTTTTCAATAATAGCCGAACCTACATTAAGATATTTAACAATAATAACAGAAAAAATAAAATCCCGACACTAAAAAATATACTCATATATAAAATGCCCGAAAGTAGTTTTTCAACTGCTTTCGGGCTTAGTTTAATTATTTGTTTATCAGCATAAATCGCACTGTTTATTCATTACTTAGCAATATCAAACTTTAAATCTCCACAAAGAAAAGTTTTTTTCAACACAAAAAAACCTATACAAGCACCGACTACATTTAGAAGAATATCTTCAATATCAAAGCTACCCAGCATGGTAAAAAGCTGAATAGATTCAATCAAAAGTACTGCAATAAGTGTTGTCCTAATAAACTGCTTGAAAGTGTGGAGATTTTTGAAATAAAGCGGAAGAAAAAAGCCCCAAGGGATAAACAGAAATATGTTTCCTACAAAGTTTATTAAGAAGCTCAAAACAATAGAAGTAGAAATTACAGGGGTAGTGAACAGATTATATACGCTTATGAACGGAATGAAATTACTCATAGCTCTTAGATATTCCGTGTATGTAAATGCGTGGTCATGACCCATGCTACGCAAAAATAGTACATAGAGAAGAACCAATCCATAAACAATACTTGCCGCATGAAAGAGATTATTTAGTTTTTTTGAAATAGGTTTCAAATAAAT
>CAMWKY010000031.1 GCA_947174965.1 uncultured Ruminococcus sp.
GTATCAGTTACAGAAAAGGCATTTTTTAGATTTTCTTTTCTCTGTACAAATGTAAGATTTTTCTGCGCCTGAGTTTGTCTGTTTTTGACGACAATATCATCAGAAACATCAGTTTCAAGGAAAAATCCGATTTCCTTTGCAATAAGTTCAGCCTGATTATATCCACGTTTTTTCAGGTCTTTTTTATACATTGGTACAGGTACTATCAAATCAGCATTTATTCCCTCATCTTTTATGCGTTCTGCAATCAAAGAGCCGAAAGCATACGGAGCATTTCCGCTTATGCCGTCTTTCATAATAAAAACAGCAGGGGAGATTTTAGTGTTGTATTCAAATACAGCAATAAACTTTTTAACCTTTTGCATTTTAAAATTGCCGTGATATTCGGTAAATTCACTATTGCATTTATCGCAGAATCTGTCCATAGCACCAATAACCTTATTGCACACGGGACAGTGTACAGGATAGATGAGGGCTGTAAGATGTCTCAAAAATACATATAAAGCTGACATTTTATCATGCCGTTGTAAAGTTTGCGACGGCGTTTTGACTCCGCACCGAAAAACTGTTCAAACTGTTCATGCGGAGAAATAATATAACTCTGCTTGTTTCCGCCGTGTCCGAGAACACGTCCCATCTGACGATATATATTTTCAGCTTCACGCAGTTCAAGAAGTCGTTCGCCATACGGTGGATTACATATAACAATAGAATCATCAGGCTGTCTGAATTTTGCTATATCAGCCTGTTCAATTTTAAGTCGTGACTTTATACCTGCCTTGTGTGCATTGTCAAGAGTGAGTGCGACAGCAGAATCATCAATATCAAATCCGAAACCCTGAAAAGATGCTGAACGGTCAACACCGTCAATAGCGTTCTTGCGTTCTTCCTGCCATATTTTTGAGTTCAGGCTCTGCCACTGTTCAGCTGCAAAGCGTCTGTTTATGCCGACAGGAATTTTCAGTGCTTTCATGGCAGCCTCAATAAGAATTGTACCGCTTCCGCAGAATGGGTCAAATACTATTGAATCGGCACGCACTCTTGCAAGGTCAACAATACCAGCAGCCAGAGTTTCTTTTATAGGTGCAGAATTGGAATTTTTTCTGTAACCACGCTTATGAAGTCCGATACCGCTTGTATCAAGATATATGGTTACAATGTCTTTAAGTATGCTGAACTGAATCTGAACAGGCGGAGCTGATTCCTTAAACCAGCTTACACCATACTTTGATTTAAGTCTTTCAACAGCAGCTTTTTTTATTATGGACTGACAGGTCGGAACACTATGCAAAGCAGAATCAAGTGAATAGCCTTTTACGGGAAAAGCATTATCTGTTCCTATGAATCTTTCAAACTCTATTGAACGTACTCCATCGAATAAATCGGAAAATTCTGTAGCTCTGAACTCAATAAGTTCAATAAGAACACGTTCAGCAGTAGAAAGGCATATATTTGCCCTTGCAATCATATTTTCGTTGCCTGTAAAGCTTATTTTTCCGTTG
The DNA here is from genome assembly GCA_947174965.1 of uncultured Ruminococcus sp. Lineage (GTDB taxonomy): Bacteria > Bacillota > Clostridia > Oscillospirales > Ruminococcaceae > Ruminococcus. Next base: position 1,503 of record CAMWKY010000031.1, read on the forward strand.
CTTACTTTTAAATCCGTACCGCCTATTTTTGTTATCTCGTATTTCAGTACGCTTTCAAGTCCAAAATGGCATGGACAACAAAGTCTTAATTTATCACTCAAAAATATCACCTCATGATTATATTTAAAGCCTGCCCATTTTTCTGGACAGGCTTTTTTGTTTATACTATATATTTTTTTACCACGTATCAATGCCGGAATCACCGCCAGTGTCGCCACCCCATGAGCCGTCACCGCCAGTGTCACCGCCCCATGAGTCGTCACCACCAGTATCGACGCCCCATGAGCCACCACCAGTTTCGCCACCCCATGAGTTACCGCCAGTGTCGCCGCCCCATGAGTTACCGCCAGTGTCACCGCCCCATGAGTTGCCGCCAGTATCGCCACCCCATGAGTTACCGCTGTTGTCATTGTTGTTTGAAGTTGAGCCGCCGCTTGTTGAAACTACAGCACCATAATGACTTCCGTTGCATATAGGTGAGTTTGTGGATTTCCAATAGCCTGTAACACCTTTCGGACAATATTCACCTGCGCACATACCTGTAACAGAGCAGGTCGGCATTGATATAACTGATTCAACAGGGTCAAAGTCAGCAGGAGTATCAGTATACATTGTATCAGCATAAGTGCCAATAATATTTTTCCATGTTGAGCAAGCGTGGAAATTTGACGGAAGTGAAAGGTCGCTACGATACTGTTCATATCCGACAGTAACACCGCTTGCAAAGTCTCTTGTAAGACCGACAAATGCAGAGTCGCACCAGTCTTCAGTAGTACCTGTTTTTCCTGCAACGACTTTATAACTAAGACGTGCAGTAGTACCAGTACCGTTTTCAACAACATTTTTGAGCAGTCTGTTCATAACCCATGCAGTATCTTCGGAAACAGCGGGTTGACCGTTATTTGTGTTGTCAACTAATATATTGTGGTTAGCGTCCTCAATTTTTGAAATTATATGAGCCTTGTGATATGTTCCATAGCCTTCGTTTGTAGTTCCGCTTCCGTAAGGCAGATAAGCATTTACAAGATTCTGCAAAGTTACACCATATGTCAGACCACCAAGTGCAAGAGGAGCAAGGTTTTTATCATTTAAAACACCGTCGCCGTAGAGGTCAAGACCAAGTTTTTCGGTTGAAAATTCGTATACGGATTCAGGAGTAAGATTCTGGCAAAGTTGAGCAGGAACTGTATTGAATGACTGTTGCAGATAGTAATAAATCGGGTGATATGCACCGTCACCGGCTGCACGTCCATAGTTGAAAGGCCATGGATTTCCAGCATCGTCCTTTACATCAGGAAGTGGACTGTTTCTGTAGAGACTTCCCCAGTGAATTTCGTCTGTTTCGAGAGCAAGTCCGTAAGTTGAAATAGGCTTTATCGTAGAACCAATCTGACGCTTGTCATGTACAGCATAGTTTGTAACAAGAGAATGTGTCTTTTCACCCCATTGTCCTACAGTTGCCATAACAGAGCCGTCATATCTTAATGCAGTGAAAGCAACGTGTGGAAGTACCTCGTCTGTTTCGCCGTCGTTGTCAATATCTACCCATCTTTTTACCCAGTTTGCATCAAGCAGATTATTTATATCAAGGAATTTTTCCTCAACATAATCCTGCATCTGTCTGTCGATAGTGGAATATATTCTGTAACCGCCTTTGTTGATACGCTGTAAAGCCTTTTCTTCGTCAATATTATATAGTTCTTCTATATATCCAATAGCTTCCCACATCATAGCATCAACTTCCCATGAATAAGCTTTCAGTTCAGTCTCCATTGCTTCGAGGTCAACTTCGGGGTGCAGTTTTTTATATTCGGCATCATCTGTGAAAACTATTTTTGTATTGATATATTCCTGATATTCGTCATAAGTGATAGCACCATTCTTATACATCTGCCATAGTACATCTTCCTGACGCATCTTGTTATTTGCTTTACCGTCAATAAGTTCTCTGCCCTGTTCGTCTGTACCATTATCAGCCCAAGGATAATAATAGTTCGGGTCTTTTGGAATTGCCGCAAGTACAGCCGCTTCGGGTACAGTCAAATCTTCAACATTTTTACCAAAATATTTTGTAGATGCAAGCTGTATTCCGTTTATAGGACCGCCGAATCCGATAAAATTAAGGTATTCCTCCAGAATTTCATCTTTGGAGTAGGTTTTTTCAAGTTGCATAGCAGCAAAAATTTCACGTATTTTCTGTTGAGGACTTCTGTCGCCTGATGCACCTGTCAGATTCTTGATAAGCTGTTGAGTGATTGTAGAACCACCCTGTTCTGTATTGTAGAAATGCAGAAACAGGTTAAGAAATGCGGAAAAAGTACGCTTATAGTCTACACCGTCATGCTGATAGAAACGCTCGTCCTCTGTACAGGTGAAAGCATCTCTTGTTGACTGCGAGATTTTGTCGATTGATATGGGAACACGCTGAACGTCTGTTTTCATACGTTGCAGAACAATCAGTTCTTCTTCTCCGTCTTCATTGATTTCTGTTCCGTAGAAATAGGTATCACTTCCCGACTCAAGTTCTGTAAGTGTGATACTTGTTGCTTCTTCCATAAAGCTTATAACATATATTGTAAGTGCAGTTGAAACAATCGTTCCTGTTATTACAATAACAAGAAACAGTGAAAGAAGCGTTGTGACGATAACTGCAAAGAGTTTCTGAAAAAATACAAGCAGTCTGCTTTTTTTCTTCTTTTTCTTCGGGGCATCATCATTTCTGTTATTTTGATTTGAGTTAGCCATTTTATATTACAGCCTTTCCTTTCTGTTGTGATTATGTACAATATATTATACCATACAATTTCAGATTTGTTAATAGTTTGTCCGAAAAAATTTTCAGATTTGTATAAATTAGCAAAAACAGGTGATAATATTTACAGTAAATTCAGTAAAGGAGTGATAATTATGACAGGTTCACTTGACAAGAGAATCTATCTCATAATCATGACAGCATTAACAGTATCGGGATTTATTGTTATCTGCACATTCGGACAGTCGCTTCACCGTCAAAAACTAATGGCGAAAACTTCAGAAGTACCGCCTGAACTTCCTGTTGCGGAATGTATTGTAAAGGAATACAACGGCAGAATAGGAGTATTCAAGGGCAACAGCACAATACCTTACAGAGTTATTGATTATGATTTTTCGCTCCTTTCAGATTATGACAAAGAACAACTGACAGAGGGAATTTTAATTGAATCTGATTTTGAATTGCAGAAACTTATTGAAGATATAGCAACTTAATTATATTATTTCCTGTTTTTCTTCTTTTTGCGGACGGAAAATCCGAAGTCGCCAAGTTTTCGACCAAGTGCAAAATATTCTCCGTGAGCATATGCAGAAAGTCCACATTGTTGTAAATTGAGCTTGCCCTTGCTGTCTATGTATTTTTCGTCAACGTCAATGCCGATAATTTCAGCAAGAAACATTGTGTGACTGCCAAGAAGCTTGCTTTCTGTAACTTTACATTCAAGATTAACAGGACATTCCTCAATAATCGGAGCAGATAATTTTGTTGACGGAACAGCATGAAGTCCACAAGCAGAAAATTTGTCGGTATCCCGACCGCTTTTAACTCCGCAGAAATCAGTTTCCTTAACCATTGCAGAGGTAGTGAGATTGATTACAAATTCGCCAGACTTCATTATAATATCATGCGAAAATCTTTCGGGGCGTACTGATATATAGGTCATGGGCGGACGTGTGCAGACTATACCCGTCCAACCTATTGTAAGAACATTCGGTTTATCAGGTGTTCCGCAGGTTACAAGTGTTGCGGGAACAGGTGCAAGCAATGCACTACCTTTCCAGAATTGCTTTGACATAAAAATCACTCCTTATATATATTATATCATCAAATAAGAAATATTTCAACAAAATAAGCGTGAAAAAATCAGACAGATTATGACATTTTTTTCAGAAAAAGTATGTTATAATGTGGCTATAAAAAGGACGGAGGCAAAAGAAATGAAGATAAATATAAAATCAGAGAACGGTACAGCAATAGCAGTTCTAAACGGTGAAATCGACCATCACACCGCAAAGATGCTTCGTACAGAACTTGACAAGTTCGTGATTACCATGCAGCCAGATGTGCTTGCAATTGATTTCAGCGGTATAACGTTCATGGACAGTTCGGGAATAGGGCTTATCATAGGCAGGTATAAGCTTGTCAAGGAATGTGGCGGACAACTTGAAATACGCAGTCCGCAACCTTATATAAGGCGAATGATGGTGCTTTCAGGTGTGGAACGAATTGTAAAAATAATATAATGAGGTGCAGAAATGGAAATATTGAACGAAATAAAATTTACAGTACCGTCCTTATCGGTCAATGAAAGTACAGCAAGGGCGGTTGTGTCGTCATTTATTGTACAGGCAGACCCGACAGTTGAGGAACTTTCAGATATACGGACAGCTGTTTCAGAAGCTGTAACGAATTGTATTGTACACGGCTACAGAAATTCGCAGGGGAATATTGAAATAGTTGTGCGGATTATGCCGAATCGTGAAATATACATAAAAATCAAAGATAACGGCTGTGGAATTGCAGATGTTCAGCAGGCTATGCAGCCACTTTTCACAACAGCTCCAGAGGAGGAACGTTCGGGACTTGGCTTTTCCGTTATGGAATCATTCATGGACAGGCTTACAGTAAAAAGCAGAGTAAACAAGGGTACAACAGTTACAATGCGAAAGAAGTTGAGCGTACATGGCAGTTGAAGTTAAACAGCCTTTAGCAGAGGAAAATCTTGGACTTGTACATCTATGTGCAAACCGTTTCAGAGGTCGTGGAATTGAGTATGAGGACTTATATTCTGCCGGTTGTCTCGGACTTCTGAAAGCTGTCAAGGCTTTTGATTCGGGCAGGGGAGTTAAGTTTTCCACTTATGCCGTACCTGTTATTCTGGGTGAAATAAAACGTCTGTTCCGTGACGGCGGAAGTGTTCACGTCAGCAGAAGTCTGAAGGATTTATCAATAAAACTGCAAAAAATCTGTTCGGATTTTGTACAGCATAACGGCAGAGAGCCTGCAATAAGTGAACTTGCGGAGATAACAGGGGAAACAGAATCGGATATATCAGAGGCTTTGTGTGCATCACAGCCGTTGCTGTCGCTTACTGCATCAGATGATGAAAGTCAACTTGATATACCAGTTGAAGCACCTGACGAAACAATAATTGACATACTCGCACTTCGTCAGCTTATGCAGGAATTGCCAGATGAGGACAGAACACTGCTTGAACTGCGGTATTTCAAGAGTTTCACGCAGTCAAAAACAGCGCAGGTACTCGGTATAACGCAAGTGCAGGTATCACGGAGAGAAAAGAAACTTCTTTTATATATGCGTGAACAGCTTTCATGATTAACTGAAAATAATATATTCTATTACTGAATTTGACATGACAAAGCCTTTTTCGGTGAGAGATATATTTTCGCCGTTATATTTTATATACCCTGCTTTTATAAGCGGGGGGATTTTTTTTTCTATACTTTTTCTGTGTAATTCCACATCATTAAGATTCAGTCCTTCAGCAAGTCTCAATCGAAGCATAGCAAATTCCTCAAATCCGCACGGTGAATCATCTGTAATAACAACGGGCTGGACAGGGGAGTTAATAAATGCCTGCAAATCGGGTTCAACTGCAAATCTTTTTCCTTTATAGCATGAATGTGCAGATGTGCCGATTCCGATATAATCAAGGCATTTCCAGTATCGGCAGTTGTGACGACTTTCAAATCCTGCTTTTGAAAAATTTGATACTTCATATTGCAGAAAGCCTTTTTTATTGAGCATATCAGTCATTTGCAAGTATAAATCAGCTGTTTTGTCGTCATCGGGCATAATATCAAGTATTTTTTTGCAGTTGAATGGTGTGTTTTCCTCAATTTTCAATATATATGCGGAAATGTGCTGAATCTGCATATCAGTTAAAGTATTTATCGAATACGCAAGACTATCAGCAGACTGATTCGGCAGGGCTATCATCAAATCACACGAAATATTCTCAAATCCTGCATCTATGGCATCATTTACAGCTTTTCCTGCACGTTCCGACGTGTGTGTGCGCCCGAGAAATTTCAGTTCGTCATTATTCATGGACTGCACACCTATAGAAAGTCGGTTTATGCCTGATTTTCGGAGATTATACAGCTTTTCGGGTTTGAGCGTGTTCGGGTTTGCTTCAATAGTAATTTCTGCATCTTCCGACAAGTTAAAGCATTTTCTTATCTCATCTATAAAAGCCGTAATCTGTTCAGCTGTAAGAAGTGTCGGAGTACCTCCGCCGAAATATACTGTATCAACAAGAGTATTTTTGTCCGCATAGTGCCTTATATTACGTAGAACAGCTTCACAATAACAATCCGCCTGCATTTTATTGTAGCAGACGGAATAAAAGTCGCAGTAACTGCATTTTTTTCCGCAAAAAGGCACATGAATATATATTCCAAGTGTATTCATTGTACAGGCTCAATGCGGATTGCAGGGGCAAGTTTAAAGAAAAATGCGTTGACAATCTTCGGAACTATAAGTGTTGAAAGAATTATTCCCATATTTATGAATACTTCATTTACTAAAATCCATTCGTATTCCGTTGCTTCTGTTTTTGGTGCAAAAAGATACACAATAACAACGCAGATAAACGCAATAACGCAGTAAACGGCATTGAAAATAGTAGCTCCTTTACCGTTCACACATTTTCTGCCACATTCCATACATACCTTGCCTTTTGAATTAAGCTGACCTGCAAAAGCCTTTTTTATCGGATTAAATGATTTCTTGCCACAATGCGGACAATTATATATACTGCTCATTGGATAATCTCCTTTTCTTTAAGTTCAGGAAGTAATTCACAAAGCGGAATTTCTTTCAGTTCATTTTTTATAGTCCTTGTTTTGCGTACTCTTTTAAGTTTGTCAACAGGCATATACATTTTACACATTTTCAGCTTTTTCAATCTTTTTCGCATTGTATCACTTTCTTTTCAGTATTATATCATCAGGAAAAAGCTCAATATTTTCGTCCTCTAAATCCTGAATTGATTCAGATTCATTATCACACATTATTCTGTAACTTGCAAAACAGTTTTCTTTGAAAGGAAGTTGAAAAAAATCAAACTGACCTGCATCTTCAATGCTGTTTTTTTCAAGCATATTCAGCCATTTCAATGCCTTGTCAATGGATTTGAGATTTGCAAGATTTTTGTTTCTGTCAGCGTCCTGATTTTTCAGTTTGTTTACAATTTTTTCTCTTTCAGCAGTCAATATGTCTATAGCATACTTCATCAAAAATCACCATTAGCTGTCAAGTTTAAGAACGCTCATAAATGCTTCCTGCGGAACTTCAACAGTGCCAAGCTGTCTCATACGCTTTTTGCCCTCTTTCTGCTTTTCAAGCAGTTTTTTCTTACGTGTGATGTCACCGCCGTAGCATTTTGCAAGAACGTCCTTGCGCATTGCCTTTACTGTTTCACGTGCAATAATCTTTCCGCCGATAGCTGCCTGAATCGGTACTTCAAAAAGCTGACGTGGGATATTCTCCTTGAGTTTTTCGGCAATTTTTCTTGCTCTTGCATAAGCCTTGTCCGTGTGTATGATAAATGACAGAGCATCTACAATATCGCCGTTCAGAAGTATGTCAAGTTTTACAAGTTTGGACGGAGTATAGCCAAGCATCTCATAATCAAAACTTGCATAGCCTTTTGTACGTGATTTTAGAACGTCGAAAAAGTCGTATACAATCTCATTCAGTGGCAGTTCGTAGTGAAGCTCAACACGTGTATCATCAAGGTATTTCATATCCTTGAAAATTCCACGTCTGTCCTGACAGAGTTCCATAATATTTCCGACATAATCGGACGGCGACAGAATACTTGCCTTAACCATTGGTTCTTCTGCTGTCTGAATGAGTGCAGGGTCTGGATAATTTGTCGGGTTGTCAATATATTGCACTTCGCCGTTAGTCATTGTTACTTTATATATAACAGACGGAGCAGTTGTAATCAAATCAAGATTATATTCACGTTCAAGTCGCTCCTGTATTATTTCCATATGCAGAAGTCCAAGAAATCCACAACGGAAACCGAAACCAAGTGCAACAGATGTTTCAGGCTCAAATGACAATGAAGCATCATTTAACTGCAATTTTTCAAGTGCTTCACGCAAATCACCATATTTTGCACCGTCAGCAGGATAAATGCCCGAAAATACCATAGGATTTACTTTTCTATAGCCCTCCAATGGCTCATCACACGGGAAATCATTGTTTGTTACAGTATCGCCTACCTGCGTATCACCGATACTTTTAATAGATGCTGAAATATAGCCAACTTCGCCGGCTTCCAGTGAACCGTTGTTTACAAGTGATGTTGCATTCATGAATCCTGCTTCTACAACAGTAAATACTGCGCCTGTTGCCATTAAGCGGATATTGTCACCGACTTTTACAGTTCCCTCTTTTACACGGACATATATAATAACACCTTTATATGAATCATAGTAGCTGTCAAAAATCAGTGCTTTTAGTGGCTTGTCCGTATCACCTACAGGAGCAGGAATATCAGTTACAATTTTTTCAAGCACTTCCTCAATATTAGTACCCATTTTTGCGGATATTCTTGGAGCGTCCATTGCAGGAATACCGATAACATTCTCAACCTCATTGCATACACGTTCAGGGTCGGCAGAAGGCAGGTCAATTTTGTTTACAACAGGTACAATTTCCAAATCGTTTTCAATTGCAAGATAAGTATTTGCAAGTGTCTGCGCCTCTATGCCCTGCGAAGCATCAACAACAAGTATTGCCCCCTCACAAGCAACAAGTGAGCGTGATACCTCATAGTTAAAGTCAACGTGTCCGGGAGTGTCAATTAAGTTGAAAATGTAGTCTTCTCCGTCTTTAGCCGTATACTTCAGGCGGACTGCACGTGCTTTTATTGTTATGCCACGTTCTCGCTCAATATCCATATTATCAAGCAACTGGTCCTCCATGTCACGGACTGCAACAGTTTCCGTCTTTTCAAGAATACGGTCGGCAAGTGTCGATTTGCCGTGGTCTATATGTGCAACAATACAGAAGTTTCTGATTTTATTATTCGCCAAAGTAAATTCCTCATTTCAATATGGTATATACACCATTATAGCAGAAAAAAAATATTTTGTAAAGCAAAAAATAATAGTTTTATAAAAAATTAAGAAAAAAGACTTGCAATTTTCTGAAAATGTGATATAATATACAGTGGTAAAATTTTTTGAAAGGAAGTTATAAACCAATGATTATTTTAGTTGTAAATGCAGGTAGCTCATCACTCAAATATCAGCTTATCGACATGAAAGACGAAAGCGTTATTGCAAAGGGCAACTGCGACAGAATCGGAATTGACGGTCATATCGCGCACAAGACTGCTGATGGCAGAGAACTTAATGAGGACTGCTCATTCCCGACTCACACAGAAGCATTTATGAAACTTGTTGAGACACTTACAACAGGTGATGCAAAAGTTATTGACAGTATGAACGAAATTTCTGCTGTAGGTCACAGAATTGTACAGGGTGCTGATATTTTCGATAAATCTGTACTTGTTACAGATGAGATTGTTGACAAGATTGACGAACTCCGTGAACTTGCACCAGTACATAACCATGCACACGCACTTGCTCTCCGTGCCTGCAAGAGTGTAATTCCTGCAAATGTTCCACAGGTAGCTGTATTTGATACAGCATTCCACCAGACAATGCCACCAAAGGCTTATATGTTCGGTCTCCCATATGAAGATTATGAAACACTTCATGTAAGAAAATACGGTTTTCATGGTACATCACACAGATTTGTTTCTGCTGCACTTGCTGATGCTATGGGTAAGGACGTAAAGGATTTAAAGATTGTTTCATGTCATCTTGGAAACGGTTCATCAATTACAGCAGTAGACGGCGGAAAGTCTGTTGATACTTCTATGGGCTTCACTCCTCTTGACGGTGTTGTAATGGGTACACGTTCAGGTGCTGTTGACCCGTCCGCTGTTACATTCGTAGCAGATAAGCACGGTTTCTCACCTGCACAGATGAGCGACTACATGAATAAGAAATCAGGTTTTCTTGGTGTTTCAGGTGTCGGCTCTGATAACCGTGATATTGAAGCAGCAGCACACGAAGGCAACGAAAGAGCAAAGCTTGTTACAGATATGCTTGTATACGAAATCAAGAAATATATCGGTTCATATGCAGCAGCAATGAATGGTCTTGATGCTGTTCTTTTCACAGGCGGTATCGGTGAAAATGCTTTTGACGTAAGAGAACAGGTTTGCGAGAATATGGAATTTTTCGGAATCAAGCTTGATAAGGAAGTTAATCATGGTCTCAGAGGAAAACTCCAGAAGATTTCCGCTGATGATTCAAAAGTTGAAGTATGGGTTGTACCAACAAATGAGGAACTTCTTATCGCAAGAGATACACTCGCACTTATTTCAAAATAAGTCCGTTAGTTAAGGCTGATACTTATACAGAAATTTTAAGCCATAGTATTTTTGATTATAAGTCAAAAATACTATGGCGTTTTTTCTATTGACATAACAGTTTTCTTG
>CAMWKY010000032.1 GCA_947174965.1 uncultured Ruminococcus sp.
CTTATAATTTTATCATATTCCGCTGATTTTTTCAAGTCTCACGGCTATTTTTTTGAATTTCTACATATTGTACAATTTTTTAATAAAATTATATGTATTTTTATATGCTTTTACCATTGTGTATCATCATTATATCCGTAATCATTGTAATCATAACCATAGTCATTGTAATCATAACCATTGTCATTGTAATCATAGCCATAATCGTTGTAATCATAGCCATAATCGTTGTAGTCATAATCAACAGCAGTAGTAACTGTTTCGGTGGTAGTGGTTGTACTGCCTGTAGTTGTCACTGTTGTGTTTGTTTCTGTTTCGCCGTTTCCTCTGAAACTGCACTGGTTTGAGCCAATCATTGTCAGATAGCCTTTTTTTCCTATGACATTTTCATCACGCATAACATTTTGCGCAAGGTCAAGCTTATATTCAACGTCACTCCAGTTTCCCATTGAAAAAACAAGACCGTTTCTGTAATTTACAATAATATCATATTCATTTGTTATATCTATTGATTCAATCTGCTTGTTGTCATCTCTGTCAAAACGGCTTATAATCTGTAAAAAGGCATCAAATTTATTTGAATTGACAGATTTAAGAGCTTTGCCCTCCTCCATTTCAGCAGGCTCAAATCCATATATTATAGGAAGGTTATCAATATCAGTATAAAAATCGTTGTTTGAAAGTATTTTTCCCTGACGGCTTACAAGAAGTACACCATTATCATACTGAATATTATACGCAGGAATACAGCGTGTTACTGTAATTTTTATTGTGGACGGAAAATCTCTTTCAACATTAGCCGTTTCAACATAAAGCAAATCATCAAGAATCTGCTTTTCTGCTTTATCAGTATTCATTCTGAAAAGATTATCTCCCGCACGTACTCCAGAGGATTCAACAATCTGCATATAACTGTATGTTTCTGATTCGCCCGAAACAATAATTTTATCAACATTAAAAAGAAAAGTAAAGCACATTGTAACTCCGACAGATATAACAAGCAGAACAACAGAAATTACATATACACTCATCATGCGTTTTCTGCGTCGCATACGCTTGCCGCTGTTCTGTCTGTTTATATCAACCTTATTAACATCTTCCATAAATTATTCAAACCTCCGACTTATTCTCTGCGGATTTTACCTCCGAGAGACGAAACAACTTCCTCAAATTTTTCATAACCTCTGTCTATGTGATAAATGTTGCTTAAATTTGTTGTACCCTCTGCCGAGAGTGCCGCAACAGCCATTGCCGCACCTCCACGCAAATCTGTTGCTTCAATATCTGCTCCATAAATCTTATTTACTCCACGAACTACAGCAACTTTTCCCATAACCTGAATATCAGCACCCATTTTTATAAGTGCATCTGTATGACGATAACGGCAGTCGAAAATATTTTCTTCAAAAACACTTGTACCGTCTGCGGTAATAAGTGCAGACATAAGGACAGCCTGTGCATCTGTCGGAAATCCAGGGTGTGGCATGGTGCGTATTCTGTCTTTTATCGCATGAAGTCTTGCGCCTTTACGAACATATATTCTGTTATCTGCAATATAGATTCCGCACCCTGTCTGCTCCAGAACAGAAATAAACGGCTCTGTTTCGGAAATACAAGCATTTTTAAGTATAAGCTCACCGCCTGTTGCTGCTGTCATTGCGATATAAGTAGCACCGGCAATTCTGTCAGGCATTATTGTATATTCACAGCCGTGCAGTTTTTTTACACCTCTTATAACTATCCTGCTTTCGCCGTCGCCTTTAATATCAGCACCGCATTTCCTTAAAAATCTGCATAAATCGCATATTTCAGGCTCACGTGCGGCATTATTTATAATCGTATCACCTTTTGCCGTTACAGCACAAAGAATGATATTTTCTGTTGTGCCGACAGAGGGAAATGATAGTGAAATTTTTGCTCCGTGTGCTTTTCCCGACGGTATACGGCAGTGTATTTTTCCGCCGCTGTCGGAAATATCAACACCCATTTTTCTGAATGATGCAAGGTGCATATCTATCGGACGTGAACCAAGCTCACAGCCACCGGGTATGCTTACAATACATTCTCCCATTCTGCCGAGAATAGCTCCCATAAACATAATTGACGAACGCATCTCACGCATAAGCTCATCAGGAATCTCAAAGCCTGATACTCCTATTGAATCTATCACAGCATTTCCTGATGACAACTGACATTTACACCCAAGACAGTTAAGAATCCTTGATGCAGAATATACATCAGAAAGAACAGGACAATTTTTAAGTACACATTCACCGTCAGCAAGCAGAGTTCCAGCAATTATAGGCAATGAACTGTTTTTGCTTCCCTGTAGATTTATTTCACCGCTAAGACGATTTCCACCGCTGATAACAAATTTTTGCATTATACCACCTCACAGCTTTTTGTTTATATTATGCTGTAAAGCGGTTTTCAGTTACTTTGATTTTGCAACAAGCTTATCAATTACGGCAAGTATACGCTCATTTGTATCATTCAGGTGCAGACTTGCCGCACTCTGCGACATGATTTCAACTTTATCGGGATTATTATACAACTTCTCAATTTCAGCAATTATCTTTTCAGATGTAACATTTTTCTGCTCAATAACTTCTGCCGCACCTGCTTTTCCAAGTACCATTGCATTATGATACTGGTGATTTCCTGCAACAATGGGTGACGGAATAAGTATTGATGCTTTGCCTGCGGCTTCAAGTTCCGCAAGAGTTGACGCACCCGAACGGCATATTACAAGGTCTGCCGCCGCAAGACATATATCCATATCATTTATGTACTCTGTAATTCTCAAACGATTATTTTTAAGCGAAATCCCTGCATCTTTCATAGCTTTCGGAAAAGTATCTTTTCCCATACCGCCATAACCATGAATATGATTTATATTCAGTTTTTTGCTGTAATGCCACTTTATAGTCTCTGTCATTGTTTCATTGATACAGCCTGCCCCGAGACTTCCGCCAAATGAGAGTATAGTAAAATCATTGTTGAAACCGAGTTTTTTTCGTGCTTCTGCCTTGCTTATGTGATTTATACTGCTTCTTACGGGCAATCCCGTAACGCTGTATTCAAATTTGCTTTTATCCATGAAGTCAAGGGCTTCTTTTACTGTCAGCATAACATAATCTACTTCTTTTGAAAGAAGTTTGTTTGTAACTCCCGGATAAGCATTCTGTTCATGAATTGCTGTAGGAATACCCATTCTTGCGGCTTTTCTTATAACAGGACCTGCGGCATATCCTCCTGTACCGATTGCAATATCCGGCTTGAAATTACTGATAATTTCTTTTGCCCTTTTTCCTGATGTTGCAAGATATGCAGCAGCTTTTATATTTCTGCCTATATTTTCCACAGATATTTTTCTCTGAAAGCCAGCCACTTTTATTGTTTCCATTTTATATCCTGCCTGCGGAACGAGTTTTGACTCCATGCCTTTCGGAGTTCCTGCAAAGAGAAATTCCGCATCAGGATATTTTGATTTTATTATATCTGCAATTGCAAGACCGGGATTTATATGTCCGCCTGTACCACCGCATGAGATAAGAACTTTCATAATATTTACTCCTTTATTTCAGATGCCTGATGTATTTTTTCGGGTGGATAATACCTTTGTTTTGAAATATTAAGCATTATTCCCATTTCAACAAGCTGCATTATAAGGGCAGTACCGCCATAGCTGAAAAATGGCAGACTGATACCCGTGTTTGGAATAAGACTGCTTACAACAGCAAGGTTAAGCACTGTCTGTATGCCGATTTGTGTAGTGATTCCGACAGCAAGCAACATTCCGAATCTGTCCTTACATCTTACAGCAATGGAATATCCCTCTACGACAAGAAGGAAAAAGACTATCATAATTGCCAAAGCCCCTACAAAGCCGATTTCCTCACACACAATAGGAAAAACAAAGTCATTTTTTGTTTCGGGAAGATAAAGATATTTCTGGCGTGAGTTTCCAAGTCCAAGACCGAAAAGACCGCCTGAACCTATTGCTATGATTGAGTTTGCCGTTTGCCATGTATCATTGAGAACATCTGCAAAAGGGTCCTGCCATGATTTTATACGCACCTGCACGTAACTATCAGGGACATTATACTGCCAGAAAATATATGCTGCCGCCAGAACTGCAACTATAATTCCAAGCGGGACAAAATGTTTGAGATTAGCACCTCCACAAAGAATAAGTGTTACAGCAATCGATGTCAGAAGAAGAATACCTGAAATGTGCTTTTCAAGTGCAATAAGACCCACATACACAGCAAGATAACCAACATATTTTACAATACCTGTACCGAATTTATTCATCTTGTTGCCGTCACGCTCCATATTATAGGCGAAAAATACTATCAATGCAAGCTTTGCAACTTCTGACGGCTGTAAGTTTACAGGACCTATATCAATCCAGCGTTTTGCACCCATATCACCGCCCTCTGTGTTTCCCCATATAAGAACAGCTACGAGCAGACCTACAACAAGAACATAAAATATTCCTGCAACGTTGAATTTTTTGAAAAAAGGAATTTCCATCTGCTTAAAATTATGATAATCAAACTGCATAAAAAACCACATTCCGACAAGTCCGATAAGTGCATTATAAACCTGATTTTTTGCATAATAGAGACCGTCTCCGTGTTCACTGTAAGCCCATGCGTAACTTGCTGAAGCCATCATTGAAATTCCGACAACAAGAAGTATCATAACATACGCAAAAAACGATACACTTATATCACTTTTTCTGCTACCGCCGAAAAGTGCAACAAATATTCCTTTTCTTTTTTTCTTTCTGGATTTAGCTACAGCAGGCATAAATGTCCCCTTTCATTATACTAATAATGTTACTATTCCTAAAATACCGAAAATAATTCCTGTCAAGGAAAAAACTATAACTATTTTGTATTCGCTCCATTTGCTCATTTCAAAATGATGATGTATAGGTGTCATCTTGAAAATACGTTTGCCCTCACCTGTTTTCTTTTTGGTATATTTAAAATAGCTTACCTGAATAACAACAGAAAGAGCCTCTATGATGTATACCATTGCAACAAGTACAAGAAGCAGATGCTTATGAAGTACAAGTGCAACCCCTGTTACAGCCGCACCAAGAAACATTGAGCCTGTATCACCCATAAAGCATTTTGCAGGATTGAGATTCCATATAAGAAATCCAAGACAACCACCAGCAAGAGCCATTGTAAAGCAGGAAATTTCTTTGTAGTTGAGAATTGCACAGCATACTGTAAAAATGAGCATTGCCGAAAATGTAACAGAACCGCAGAGACCGTCCACACCGTCAGTAAGATTTACTGCATTTGTGAGATATATTATAACAGGTATCATGATAATATAGTAGAAGATGCCAAGCTGCGGAGATACCCAGAAGCCTAAATCAATAGCTGTTGAGCCGTTGCCGAACTTATAAAGCGTGAACAGGAATATAAGTCCGAAAATAGTTTGCAGTGCAATTTTCTGTATGGGTGAAAGTCCGTCATTATCTTTTCTTGCAACTTTTGTATAGTCGTCGATAAATCCGATAAGACCAAAAAGGAGTGAGAAAATAAGTACACTCAAAAGCCTGTAGAAAGCATTGTGCGTTTCTGAATCCGTTACATCAAGCCCAGCTTGTATGCGATAAGCCCAGTAGCCTGTAATTGTCATAATAACGGACGAAATTATAAACATGAAACCGCCCATTGTAGGAGTACCCTGCTTTTTAGCGTGCCATTCAGGACCGTCCTTTACTTTTATCGGCTGACCAAATTTTATCTTATGCAGAAACGGCACAAGCCATTTTCCCGATACAGCAGCTATTCCAAAAGAAAGTATTGCTGTTAAAAAATTAATTATCCAGAATGACATTAACAAAAACAACTCCTTTTCAGTTCCAATTACAGAAGTTCAAGACCCTCTGCAACAATTTCTCTTTCATCAAAATGAATATGTTTCATTCCTGAAAGAATCTGATAATCTTCATGACCTTTTCCGGCAAGTACTATTATATCACCTTTTTCAGCAATTTGCAAGCCATAAAAAATAGCTTTTTTTCTGTCTACAACAACATCATATGGTACAGATGTATTTTCAAGTCCGACAAGAATATCCGCAATAATTGCTTCAGGGTCTTCATTTCGTGGGTTATCTGATGTAATAATAAGCCTGTCGGCGTATTTTTCAGCTGCCTTTGCCATTTTCGGACGCTTTGCGGAATCCCTGTTACCTCCGCAGCCAAAAAGACAAATCAATCTTCCCTCTGTATACTCCTTTACACTTTTCAGAATATTCTCAACAGCATCAGGAGTATGCGCATAGTCGCATATAACTGTGAAGTCTCTGCCTGTCGGGATAATTTCGCATCTGCCTCTTACACCGTTATATTTTGCAACCGCATCAATGATATTGTCTTTAGCAATGCCAATTTCCTCACATACAGCACAAACAGCTGTAAGATTTGAGACATTGAACATTCCCGGAATCGGAGAATGTATGCTCATATTATCACACAATATAAAGTCACTGCCTGTTGATTTTATTTTAATTGAGTGTGCATAATAATCTGCTTTTTCCTTTACGCTGAATGACAGTTTTTTACAGCCTATCTCATTATAAAGCCGTCTGCCGTAATCATCATCAATATTGACAATAGCTGTATCACACATATCAAACAGAATTTTCTTTGCCTGATAATAATCTTCCATATCTTTGTGATAGTCCAGATGGTCTTGTGTAAGATTTGTAAAAACAGCTAACTTAAAGTGTGTTGAGCCGATTCTTTTCTGCACAAGTGCAAATGAGCTTACCTCCATGACAACATATTCACAGCCTGCATCAGCCATTTTTGCCAGAACTGACATAAATTCAAATGTAAGCGGAGTTGTATTTTCTGTATGAAGCACCTCATTTCCGATTTCGTTCTGTATCGTACCAATAAGACCTGTTTTATATCCCGTACTCATGAGAATATGCTTTATAATGCTTGTTGTAGTTGTCTTTCCGTTAGTACCTGTAACACCGATAAATGTCATTTTTCTTTCAGGGTGACCAAACCACGCAGAACATACTTCACCATAAAGACGGCGTGAATCTTCTGTGATAATCTGCTTG
Organism: uncultured Ruminococcus sp.; assembly: GCA_947174965.1. Lineage (GTDB taxonomy): Bacteria > Bacillota > Clostridia > Oscillospirales > Ruminococcaceae > Ruminococcus. The sequence goes on from CAMWKY010000032.1 coordinate 7,111, forward strand.
TCGCCAAGACCTAAATCACGCTCACACACTACAGCAACTGCACCTTTTTCAAGCATTTCAGCCGCCGCACTATGTCCGTCAAAACTTCCGCCCTTTACGCAGAAAAACAAGCTTCCCGACTGCACTTTTCTTGTATCGTCAGTTACAGATGTTATTTCTTTATCGCCAATGGAAGTAACAGCATTATTTTCAAGTAAATCTTTTAATTTCATAAAAATCTCCTTTTGGAATTAATCTCCGCCGTCATATATTCTAAACTCAATTTCAACAGTTGTACCGACGGGACAACTCTCGCCAGCCGCTGGTGACTGCTTTGAAACAACTGCACCTTCTCTATGGATTGATGCACCAGTTGCAACATAATTAAGACGGCTGTATACAATTGCATCGTTTGCAATTTCAGGAGTAGCACCGAACAAATCAGGTACAACTGTATATTCAATCTCTGAATTTGTATCCGTATAAAGATATACCTTACCACCCTTTGCAATAATTGAGCCTGTAATCGGAGACTGTGCTACAACTGTCGCTCCTGAGCCTATAACTTCAGGTTCAGCAGCACCCAAGCCCTCAAGAGTAGTTTTTGCATCTGCAATTGATGCACCCTCAAGCAGCGGGACTTTTATATCAAGCTCTGCGAGTTCCTGTTCTGTATATTCAGGACTTATGCCAATATACGGCAGAACATCTGCGAGAATATCTCTTGCTGTAGGTACTGCAATCTGACTACCATAGTAATTATTGCCATTATTTTTATAATCAGGCATATCAGCAAGTACAAGAAGTATTATTTCGGGGTCGTTTGCAGGAGCAAAACAGCAATAAGATGCTCCGTATTCCTGTTCTTCTGCATTTTCTTCTGAATCAGGCGAGGAAGTACTATTTTTTGCAGTTTCAGAAAGTCTTTGAGATGTTCCCGATTTTCCGCCTATTGAATAGCCCTTTATTGTAACATTGCTGTCAATGGCAACATGATAAAGTGAATCACGCATTATATCTGATGTTTCTGCTGATACAACCTGCCTGCGAACTTTTCGTTCATTCTTTAAAATAATGTTTCCGTCTTCATCAAGAATTTTCTCCACAACATAAGGTTGTAAAAGATAACCGCCATTTATAGCCGCACAATATGATGTAATCATTTCAAGCGGAGTTATTGTGTGATTCTGTCCGATTGATGACATACCTAAATCAATATCATACATTTCACCAACTTTTTTCTGTACTCCTCCTGATTCAGCAGGCAGGTCAATTCCTGTAGGCTCACGCAAGCCGAATGCTTCATAATAATACAAAAATTTATCCGCACCAAGTCTTTCACCGATTTCCATAAATGCAGGGTTGCAGGAATGTGTCAAAGCCTCCTGATATGTCTGTGCAAGATGTCCGCCTGTTTTATGACAGTTTACAGGGCGAGGCATTCCCTCATATTGTTTGAAACCCGGACAATAGAAAGAATCTCTCTGCCTGTCAATAAGATTTTCCTCAAATGCCGCCGCACTTGTGATAACCTTGAATACCGAACCCGGTTCATATACTTCCGTAACACATTTATTTCTCCATTGAGTTTCTCTTGCCTGACCTTGTATTTTGCTGTATTCTGCATCATCAGATGTATTTTTAAGTATTTTCTCAATAGAAGCATCGGCAACTTCATAAGGATTATTCAAATCATAGCTCGGATATTGTGCCATTGCATAAACTGCACCTGTTTTTGCATTCATAAGAATTGCACAACTTCTGTTCTTTATCATGTATTCTTCTGACATTTCTTTAAGATACTTTTCAAGCATATACTGAATATTCATATCAAGAGTAAGATAAATGTCATTGCCATTTTGTGCAGGATAAGTTTTTGAATATCTGTAAGGGAGTTCATTTCCGTTTGAATCTTTGGCGGAAATTGTACGTCCGTCCGTTCCTGAAAGATAATCATCATAATATGCTTCTATTCCGTACATACCGTAACCGTCGGCAGCAGTAAAGCCGATAACAGATGCAGCAAGCTCATTCTGTGGATAGTAACGCTTTGTATCCTCTGAAACATGAAGACTTGTAAGCCCATACTGATTGAACAGTTCAAGAACTTCATCAGCAATCGGCTTTTCAACCTGTTCCTGTAACCTGCTGTACTGGTTGTCTGCCTCCATAGCCTTTGTAACTATTTCGGCAGTTATACCAAGTTTTCCCGAAAGTACAGATATAGCTTCCTCACGGAATGCATCAGCAGAGGACGGCAATGTCTCCTCAATTATAACCTGAACTTCTTCACCATTTTCATTCGTCGTTGTCTGAACAGCAGGCTTATATGTACCATTTTTTATCTGTGCATTACGCTCGTCAATGCGTTTCTGTAAGTTTTTCATATCCTTTTTGAATTGTGTAGGGTCAAGAAAAACTTTATATACAGAAGCACTTTTTGCAAGTGCTGTTCCATGTGAATCATAGATAGAACCACGATGAGCAGATATTTTAATTGAACCGAAATGCTGGTCATTTGCCATAGCCTGATATTTTTCGTTTTCAATTACTGATATTTTGAAAAAATTTCTTGCCACAACAAAAAACAATCCAAGAAAAACAAGTGTCATAAATGATTTTGCACGTCTTTTCATAGATGTTGAGGGGATGTTATTGTTATTCGCCATAAAAACTCCTTTCCATAAAGATGTCATTTTCATGCAGATAAATAGAATAAGGCAGGGTAATTCCATGCCCCGCCTATGACATCTCCTTTATATATATGATGTCTTTAAAATAGATACCACGAAAAAACAAATTTTTCTGAACGGAGCTGTTGTCTGTCTATACAAAAAACAGCTCCGATTAATATTCCGACCACTCGTTGTATCTCCATGTTCTACATTACTGCCGACAGTTATATATCTCTGTTTTGCCGACATTTCAGATTATAAGGGCAGTTTTTATTATATTTATATTTGTACTACCCTCTGAAATATTCCACACAATTATCAAAAAATCTCTTGAATTTTGCAAGCAGACTCTCATCTTGTTCCGGAATATTTACCACGTCATCGGTCTGTATCTCAATGTACTGAATCTGCGATGAATCTATCCTTTGCATTCCAAGAACATTTTCGGCATAATCCTCAACGTTTTTAGCAGACATCTTGCTGTCAAGTTCTGATTGAAGCCTGACATTTTCAGCCTGAGCAAGATTAAGCTCGCTATTAAGCTCCGAAACCCTGTTATACATGGTGTTTCGTCTGTCAAGGCTGTAAATAACAGCACCAAGCATTATAACCGCCAAAGCAGACACAAGAACGATAGAAAACAATGAACCGGTCTTGACTTCTGTACTTTCAACATCAATATCGGCTTTTTTTTCTGTTTCTTTTTTCTCTTTGATTTCGTCCGAACTTTCAATAACTTCACCGCTTAAAAATTCAACGGCTTCCTGAGAATCTATTTCAGCCACTAAAATCCGAACTCCTTTCTATCACTCTTAACCTGGCACTTCTGCTTCTGTTGTTTTTTTCAAGCTCACTCTGAGCTGCCTCAATAGGCTTTCTGTTCACAAGTTTACCCTGTGGCTTGTGTCCACAGATACACTGTGGAAAATCAGGCGGACATATACAGCCTTTACACCACTCCGCAAATCTCTGCTTGACAATTCTGTCCTCCAGAGAATGAAAAGTGATAACGGCAAGCCTGCCTTGCGGTTTCAGACAATTAAAAGCCTTGTCAAGTCCTTCTGATAAATGGTCGAACTCTCCGTTTACAGCAATTCTTATTGCCTGAAAAGTTTTTTTACAGGGATTTTTGTCTCTGCGTGCTTTCTGCGGTACACTTTCTCTTATAATATCTGCAAGCTGATTTGTTGTTTCTATCGGTGAAACTGCTCTTGCTCTGATAATATTTGAGGCTATCCGACGTGAAAATTTTTCCTCGCCAAACTCAAAAATTATATTTGCAAGCTGTTGCTCCGAAAACTTGTTTACAACGTCAGCTGCACTCATACCAGTTTTACTCATTCTCATATCAAGAGGAGCATCAACAGCATGATAAGAAAAACCTCTGCTTTCTTTATCTAACTGATACGACGATACACCCAAATCCATGAGTATTCCGTCAACTTCACTTATTTCAAGTTCGGACAGAACAGAATCAAGCTCCGAATAATTCCGGTGAATGACTTTTGCATTGCTGAACTTAGCCAGTCTTTCAGATGCTGTTTCTACAGCATCAGGGTCACGGTCAAGCGCAATAAGTCTGCCCCTTTCACTCAATTTTGCAGCAATTGCAGAGGAATGTCCGCCGCCGCCTGCGGTACAGTCAACGTATATACCGTCAGGGTTAATGTTAAGTCCCTGAATACATTCATCAAGCAGAACAGGTATATGTTTAAATTCCATAAAAAAACTCCTTGTAATCCGTATAAACAAACAAGCCGTATATTCTACAGCTCATATTGAAATATACAAACTTAATAACAAAAGCACTTTTCGGAATATTCCTTAAATGCTTTTTGTTTCAGCAAAGTCTTGTTTTTCAGTTCTGATGAATGATTTATTATGCATACAGAGTGATTTTTTCAGACTTCGCATTTTCTCTGAAACCGCAAATCTGCATAATGCAGAATACGTATTCTTTGAATATAACTTGTCCGAACGAATAAAACTGATGTCCTGAAATTTAATGTCTCAACCGTAAATCCAATCACACCGACTGCAATTCAAAGGACTGATTTGCAGAAAACAGGCACTATAGTTTTTATCATGCAAAAGAAAAATATTGTCATGTTATTCTGTCGTTTCTCTTATCTTATGCACTCTGTAAACTAAATACAGCCTTTTACAATCCCATAATTCATTATAACTCATTCGTCAAAATTTTACAATACTTAATTTCCACAATTTTAAACTGAATTTCAAAAAAATTTTTGTGCAGTTTGCTTTAAAAATATTTTTGGTCTTTGAGATGGGTCT
>CAMWKY010000033.1 GCA_947174965.1 uncultured Ruminococcus sp.
GCTTTCTTATATAAAAAAATCATAATTCATAATTCAATTGTTTTTTACTTGAAAATTCACGTCTCATAAGACAAAGGTCGAACACATCAATTTTGCCGTCTTTACAGAAATCACCTGCTTTCCAGTCAGTCAGACTGCCTTTGCAGAGTAACCACTCGTGCATCATGACAATATCAGTGATATTGAATACACCATCAGCATTTACATCTCCCATGAGAGTACTTTTTGTTTCGGGGAGAATCCAACCGCCGTCATCAACAATCAGACAGAGCATTTTTATAGTATCGCCATAATACACATCATCACCATAGTTCAGAACTACATCACGGATATTATCATGCCATTGAGTATTATTACCACAGGCTGACGAAATAAGCAAAGGTGCAACAAAGCAGAGGTCGTTGTAATCTTCAATTGCTGTGCCTGTCGGAGTGTAACCAGCCTTTATCTCCCACGGGTCGCCGTTTGTTGTATTCATCATAAATGTGTTAATAGCATCTGCAAAAGCAAGCGCATCTTTATTGCCGTTTATGATATAGTCCATGCTTATTCGCCACGGAGTTCGGCAACTGTTATAGTAGTAGTCTCCGTCGTTTTCACTTTCAAGAAAATCAGCAGGAGCAGGAATATATTTCCCGTCTGCATCACGGATTACAAAATCCGGCAGAATACCTGTACCATACTCTTTCACAATGCCATTTATAATTCCGTATGTAGTATCATAGACTTTCAGCCAGTTGTCGTCACCTGTCACATCAGCGAAAACAGGCAGATACTGGACGATAAAATCTGAACATCTTGTAGCAGAATAATAGTTATCCGATTTATCACACTCTGAAACCCAGTCGCCGAGAGTAAGTGTCCAGTATTCGTGGTTTACGTCGTATTTCATAATGTCATTGATGACTGAAACAGCTTCTGAACGATAGTCAATTTCGCCGTCACTGCCCCATATAGAATCCGCCATAAGAAGTGAATATGCAATATCCATGTCGCCGTCTGTTGCAGAATCGCATGAACCACCTGTCATGCTTCCTTCTTCTGCTCCGTCAATCAGGGCTGAACCGTTATCGCACTGTTGCCATGACATCAGATTTGCACCGATGTCACTGTTATGCGTCTTGAAATAACGGAACATTCCGTCAAAATACGACTTTGCATTTTCATCATATTCAGCCATACTTGCCATTATAAGCATACCATAGCCGTGAGCTTCTGAAACAGTTACGGGTACAGACTGATTGCCACCATTATATTTTTCCTCACTGTAGTAAACATAATATTGTACCTCATCAGTAACATAATTATCCTGTACAATATATTTTTCTTTCCACTGATTATAAAAGCTGATTGTATCATCTGTTAACTGAATATCAGCGGAATTTGCTGTATTTGATACGCAGAAAACGCACTGCGACATTACAGCTACAGATAAAACAGCAGAAATTTTCCTAATCAATTTCATGAAAAAACCTCCTGAAAAAATTCTGATGCTATTATTATACCAAATCAATAAGAAAATGTCAATATCTTTACAATAAAGTGAATGAAATATTTGTTTTTACAGTTGATAAAGATTGTTGAAAAATGCCCTTGACTTTTTCGGACTATTTTGTTATAATTTGTATAGTAAAAATTCAGTGCGTATAACGGTTCAGCATGAAATATAAGTCTCATGCTGAATTTTTTTGCGCCAAAAAGGAGTTATTTTTTATGCCACAAAATTTATTTCAGAAGATGATGTATGCTTTCATTACTGTTGTTATAACAGTTCATGCGTTTGTGTTCTATAGTCTTTACGTTGTGAACGGAAGCACATTTTTACAGCTACAGCCTGATGCAAGCGGTGTGCTTGATGCTATCGGAAAAATCGGGGGAGTGTATATGTGCGGAAGATTTTGTCCGATATGGGCAGTTGTTCTGCTTGAGTTCATTCTTGCATATACTCTTGAATGTGTTGTCGGAAGTCCGCTTTCTTTTAAAATTGCCTGTAAAATTTTTAATCCGCAGAAAGACCACCATGTATTATTTGAAACAGCCATAATATGTGCAACTGTTTTTATTATGTGTCCTGCCATGAGTTTTATTGCATCTTTTCTCTATTATCCTTATTATGAGGGATTCAATATATTTACACTTCTTGCTGAATGGCTGAAACTTATATGTTATAATCTGCCGTTTGCGTTGTTTTCACAGATATTTTTCATACAGCCTTTGGTACGCAGAATATTCGGATTTTGTTTCCGTAAAAAAATTAGCTGAAATCACTATATTTTTTTAAAAAAGACCTTGACATTATTATCAAAATGTGATATAATAATTATGAATTAATTTCAAATAATTAATTGATAATTTTAAAATAGCGTGGTGTATTATAATGTCTATCAGTTCACTTTACGATACCGCAAAGCAGTATGCGGATAAAATTATGCTTGAACAGCCAAGCTTCTTTTCAGGAAGTGGCGGTTCTCTTACTTTGATTTCTACCGAAAACGAAGATATTATTTTTGGTATAACAAGCATAAGAGTTTCAGACGGCAGAATTATAACAGTTCCGTCTGAATATAATGCAATTGCTTCTATGGTTGTCGAAAAAAAGAAAAATGCTGTTGAAATGGTTACAATTTCTTTTTATGATTACAGCGTAACTCTCCCTAATGCTTATTGTCTGAATCTTCTTTTACATTCAGGTGCATCAGGTGGAAACTGTCAGATTGCAAAATCTCTTGACGAAAGTATTTCTGCATCTGACCTTAAAGCACAGTATATCGCAGAGCAGTCGGAAACAGACGAAAATGAAGTTCCGTCTGAATTTATGGACGGTTTTGACTTCGGCGAGGGAAATCCGTTCAATGATGTTGTATTTGATGAAGATGAAGCTGAATCAGTTCAGGATAATACAATTGAATCTGTAGAAGATGAAACAGGTGTTTACCATGAAGATACTGCTGAATCTGAACAGCCACAGCCTGCACCGTATACACAGCAACCGCAGAATCCATTCCCACAACAGCCGTTTCCACAACAGTCGTTCCCGCAACAGCCATTTCCACAGCAACCTTACGGCTATCCGCAACAGCCTTATGGTTATCCGCAACAGCCTTACGGTTATCCACAACAGCCTTATGGTTATCCTCAACAGATGTACGGGGGCTATCCTCAACAGATGTATGGCGGTTATCCTCAACAGATGTACGGTCAACAGCCTAACCAGAGTATATATATTGACAATGCAAATCAATATAATGCAAATCAGCAAGGCTCTGTACAGCTTCCGGACGGTGAAACATCAAAATATGATTCTGAAAATCTTATGAAGAAACGACTTGCAAATATAATGGAAAACAAAGGTAAATCAGAGCCAGCTCCTGATGAATCCGCACAGCAGGCACCACCTCCGCCTGCAAAGCCAAAAACAAAAGAGGAATTACTTAAAGAAATGGAACAGAATAAGAAGTCGGCAAGAGGCGGATTATTCGGTAAAAAACAATAAAAATCATAAGCCCTGTAGTGCTTTATCGGCATTGCAGGACTTTTTTTATTTTTTTACTTAGAGTTTTCCGCATATGTTACGACTAATAAGTGAAAAACAAGGAAAGGAGGAGTATTTTATGGGTGACGGTGCAAGTAGCTACCGCCGTTTCCTGAGTGGTGACGATTATGCAATCGGTGAGATTATAGACGAATACAAGGACGGACTTATATTATATGTGAGTACAATATCTGGTAATTTCAGTATCGCAGAGGAAATTGTTGAGGAAACATTTGTACGTATCGCTATAAAACAGCCTGCTTTTTCGGGAAAAAGTTCATTTAAAACATGGCTTTATTCCATTGCAAAATATACCGCTGTTGACTATATGCGGAAACACAAGCCGTTCAGCTTTGTTTCATTTCAGGACTGCACAGAAACTTCTGATATGACTGACATTGAAAATCAGCTTATAAAGTGTGAGCAGAAAAAAATGCTCCATAGGGCTATGGGTACACTGAAACGTGACTACAGGCAGGTGTTGCACTTATCTTTTTTTGAGGATATGAATAACAGTGATATTGCTGATATTATGGGCAAAAGCAACAGGCAGGTTGAAAATCTTATCTACAATGCAAAAAAGTCACTAAAGGCAAAACTTGAAAAGGAGGGGTTTAGATATGATGAGTTCTGATGAGATGACGGAGCGTGTCATAAATAAGCTTAACGAACACAGAAAAAAAGTCAGCAGACGCAATGAAATTGTAAGAAAAATTACATTCGGTATTGTTGACAATGAAAAAAAGAAAGGTATGGGATATATGAACACAAAATCAGGAATTTTAGCATTGACGGCTTCAATGGCATTGATAATAACAGCAACAGTGTCTGTTTTTTCGCTTAATATGGGTAAAAATATTACTCCCGAACATACAGAAATGACAGACATTCCGACAACTGATGAATCTACAGAAGAAATGACAGACATTCCGACAACTGATGAATCTACAGAAAAAATGACAGACATTCCGACAACTGATGAATCTACAGAAGAAATGACAGACGTTTCCACAACAGAAGAATTTACAGAAGAAACAAGCGTTCCGACAGAAGATGAAGTTACACAGCAGTTCAGAGAACTTGAACTTCACGAAGATTCAAAGCGTGTATATGATACTTTTGATGAAGTTCATGAAATAATTCAGAAAGCACAACAGGAATACGAAACAAACGGCGCATGGCTTATTGACAGAGAAAAATATATGCCGTATTTTTCAGACAGTGAGATGATTAATTCTCTTGAATCAAAAAGCTATATCTATCACATGATGCTGAACAGCGTAGACTATTTCAACACAGCAAAAGGCACAATGATTTATGAGGGTATGGGAATTGAGTTTCAGACGAATATTGCAGAGAAATACGCATATGAAAAAGAAAATAACTGTTATTCATATTACTATTATGATGAAAAATTGTATCATGTCAGCGACGATAACCGCACATACTATATTTCATTTGGCGGACAAAAAAGTGGTTTCAGCATGAGCAATAACGACCGATTGGTTACAGCATCAGATGATGGTTATGATGTTGCAATACAGCGCCATGATATGACAAATCTTGTAATAGCAGGAAATTCATGTCTTTTACCGCAGAGCATGGCAATGTCAAGACTTTCAATGTTTGATGCGTGGGATATTGTTTCAACAGAAAATATTCTTGGATTTGATTGTGCTGTAATTGAGGGAACTCATGCAGACAACAGCTTCAGAATGTGGATTGATATTGCTCACGGAATACTTATGAAGTATGCAGAAAATGATGAGGTGAAGATTGAAACAACATCTCTTGAACTTGACGGAGAAGTTGAAAAAAAGGTATTTGATGCCACTGGTTATACAGAGAAGTAAAAAAATAAAGGCTGTGCGGATTTTGTCTGCACAGTCTTTTTTTTATCAAAGATACTTATTCTGATTAAGAAAACATATTCTGCCTCTGCCGGTCATTTTTGCGTTGGTTACTGCAATATCGGTATTTCTTAGAATTTCATTTGAATTTTTACCAGCCGCCGGATATTCCGTAACACCAAAACTCATTGTAAGCTGAATAGGTGTATCATTTACGACAATAGGTGCAAATAAAGTCATGCGGAGTTTGTCAACATATTCTTCAATATCCATATCATCAGGAGTATTTTTTATAATCATTGCAAATTCTTCTTCACCGAATTTAGCAATAAATCCTGCCTGACCGCAATAACTGCGAAGTCTGTCGGCATATGTACTGATGACAATATCACCCGTATTATGACCATAAGCATCAATAATTCTCTTGAAATCGTCTATATCAGCTATTACAACATTGAAATAGGAACTTGAATCATTTCCAATCATTTCGTCAATCTGTTCAACAAAAAGCTGTCTGTTTGCAAGACCTGTCAGAATATCATAATAAGCAAGATATATGAGCTTTTCATCTTTTTCACGGATTATTCTGTTTGTTTCTGTAAGTTCCTTGTTTTTTTCAAGGAGTTCATTGCTTGTTGTAGTAATTTTTTGTGAATATGAATAGATAATACAGCAGATAATTATTGTAATAAGAGGTGAAATAACACCGGGAGTTGCGCTAATATCTTTAGACATTATTACTCTCATAACATTTGAAACTGAATAAAGTATGTTAAGCGAAAGAGATGTTATAAGTCCTTTTTTTCCTAAGAACACAGTCAGCAGAACAGCTATAAGTACCTGTCCTTGCATAAGAGCTCCCTTTAATCCGCTTTGCGTTAACTTTGCCTGAAGAATATATGCTACTACAAATAATATACAGCCAAAGACAATAAAAATAGTTTCTTTAAGTTTGCTTTTATTTTCGTTCATGCTTTTTCTCCTTTCTTTATAAATTTTGTACAATATATGTTAAGCATAAATAAAAGTACTGTATTAATTATACTATATATGTATCAGTTTGTCAAGAGGAATAGGAAAAACAGTTTATTTTTTTGCTGATTTGTATAAGATGCACAATATATTTTGAAAAAACATTAATATTTTTTATTATAATTTTCTTTTTTATTGTGTGTAGACTTATTGCAATATTATACATTTTGTGATATAATAATTAATAAAGGCTATTTCCATTACTGAAAACAGGAAGGAGATATTATAAAATGGTTGAACTTAAAATTGGTCAGCAGATTGAAATGGAATTTGGCGGAAAAGCTAAAGTCCTTAAGATTATTGGCAGTGGCGGACAAGGTATAGTTTACCTTGTTGAATTTAACAGAATGAAATGGGCTTTGAAATGGTATGATATTGACAAAATCAAACACCCAAAAGAGTTTCGCAGGAATATTCAGAATAATATTGCAGATGGTGCGCCAAGCAACAGATTTTTGTGGCCTAAATACCTCACAAAAGAATTGTCCGACGGAAGTTTCGGCTATCTTATGGAGCTTAAACCCGATAATTTCGATTCTTTTGTTGATATTCTCAATACTTATAAACTTGTTGTAGACCCATTTACAGGCTATGCAGAAAAGAAGCCTGTAAGATTTTCAAGTCTTTATGCTATGGTGACGGCTGTTATTAATATTGTAAATGCTTTCCGTCAGCTTCACCGTGACGGCAAAAGCTATCAGGATTTGAATGACGGCGGTTTCTTTATCAATGTTGATACTGGTGCAGTTCTTGTGTGCGACTGTGATAATATCGCACCCGAAGGCAGTAACTTCGGTATCGGAGGAAAACCGGGCTATATGGCTCCTGAAATTGTTCGTGGAATAGCAAAGCCTGATGTGCAGACCGATAAATATTCCCTTGCAGTTGTATTATTCCGACTTCTTTTCAGAGGTGACCCGATGGAAGGGGAGAGGGTTGTAAAAGATGTCTGCCTTACAGAAACATCAGAACTGAAACATTATGGACAAAATGCACTTTTTGTATATGACCCTTATGACGCTTCAAACCGTCCTGTTATGGGCATACATGATAATGTAATCAAGTTCTGGAGACTTTATCCCGACTACATAAAAGACGCTTTTATCCGTTCTTTTACAGTAGGACTTGAAGACCCGAACAAGCGTATTATCGAAAACGAATGGCAACAGCTTTTTATACGTCTCCGTGCTGAAATAATAAAATGCGACTGCGGAAGAACCAACTTTACAACTATGTTTGGCAAAAATGACGAAAGTACATATAAATGCCCGAAATGTGGAAGTATATTTCCGACTATCTCTTTTTCAAATCATGATTTCAGATTCCCTCTTTATGCAGGAAGAAAGTTTTTTGATTGTGAAATTGATATGGATTCAAATGAATTTCTTAATGTTGCAGGTGAAATTGTCGCAAACAAAAATAATCCAAGTATACTCGGCATAAGAAACTGTTCGGAGAAGAACTGGAAAGTAAAAATGCCAGATGGTAAATATTATAATGTGCCGTCGGGAAAGGGCTTTCAGATATGGGACGGTCTGGAGATAGATTTCGGAAACGTCACCGCAAAGATTGACTAAGAAAGGAAAAATTTATGAACGAAAATGCAAAAGACATAAATTCAGATGCTGATGACCCGCTTAACGCCTCTGGAGTGTCAAAAAAAAGTCTTGTAATCTTCTTTGTCATTGATACTTCTGCCAGTATGAAAGGCAAGAAAATTGGTGAGCTTAACACTGTTATGGAGGAACTTATTCCGGAAATAAGAAAAGTGGGTGGAGCAGATACCGATATAAAGCTTGCTGTTCTTACTTTCTCTACAGAGACAAAATGGATGTATTCTTTTCCTGTTTCAGTTGAAAGCTTTGAGTGGATTCGTCTCAATGCTTCGGGAGTTACAAGCATGGGAAAGGCTTTTGAAGAACTTTCAGAAAAAATGTCAAGAAACAGTTTTCTTAATTCTCCATCACTTTCTTTTGCTCCTGTTATATTCCTTATGACAGACGGTTATCCGTCAGATGACTACAAAAAAGGACTGAAAATGTTGCAGTCGAACAGCTGGTATAAGTTTGGCATGAAAACAGCTCTCGGAATCGGCAATGATGCTGATGATGATATGCTCAAAGAGTTTACAGGCTCTGCCGATACCGTTGTACACGCTTATACAGGCGGTCAGCTTGCAAAAATGATTAGAATTGTAGCTGTAACGGCATCTCAAATTGGAAGCAAGAGCATGACCCTTGCCGAAGAAAACAAAGAACTTACTGAAAATGATGTTTTTGCATCAAAACAAAAACTTCTCGGTCAGCAGATTCAGGAACTTGTTTCAAAAGATGATGATGATTTCTCATTTGATACAGGCTGGTAATAAAACTTAATTGAAAGGAATTTAATTATGGCATTATATATATACAGCATTGATGAAGCTGTTGACAGAAAGTTTGTTGTGACAAAATCTATGAGTGGTCAGGCGCAGGCAGGTACTCTTGTACACATCATGGACAGCGAGGAAAAGCCGGACGGAAGTATTTCTGTAAGCTATCGTGTCACCGAAACAGGACAGAATTTCAACTGTGATTTCGCAAATTTGAAAGTGTTCTGCAAATGGGCAAGACCTGATACATTTATCGCACGTCATTATGAAAATCTTGAGCAGAAAGATGTACTTAGTTATGTAAGAATTATGGGAAGAACTTTTGTTTCGTTCTATCTTCCGATACTTATCGCCGTACTTGCTTTAATATGGATTATTGCAATATTTGCTATAAGTAATATTGTTGCTAAAATAGTTGTCGGTGTAGTTCTCTCTGCCGGTGCTGTTGCAGGAAGTATATTTCTTGAAAAATTTCAGAAAAAGCGTATTTCTATGAATATGTACAGTAAAATAAGTACTAACAGCTGGGGTGTTGTTATCAAGTAAATTTTCTGAAAAATGCCGTTTTTAATAAATGGCATTTTTTTATTTAACGAAAGGGAAGATGTTTTATGATTTACATTACTGGAGATACGCACGGAAATTTCCGTGATTTCAGTGAAAGAATCCACTCAAAGAGTGTTAAGAGGGGTGATATTGTTATAGTATGTGGTGATTTCGGCTTTCTCTGGGGCGACCAAATGCACAACTATTATTTGCAGATGCTGAAATTTGAGCCGTATACAATTTTATTCGTTGACGGCAATCACGAAAATTTCGATATGCTCAATGAATATCCTGTCACCGAATGGAACGGCGGAAAAGTCCATAAAATCCACGAAAATGTCTACCACCTTATGCGTGGACAGGTTTTTGAGATTGAAAACAAAAAGTTTTTCACTTTCGGCGGTGCATATTCAATTGATAAGTCTATGAGACGTGAAAATATAAGCTGGTGGAAAGAGGAACTGCCGACAAATGAAGATTATGATACAGCAAAGGCAAATCTTGAAAAATGCGGTTATAAGGTTGATTATGTTATCACACATACCATTCCGCAGTCTGCAATACACCGTCTTTCAAAAGTACCCGACCCACATGATGCAGAACTTACAGGATATTTTGAATGGCTTTATAATAATCTTGAATTTACAAAGTGGTATGCAGGTCATTTTCATACCAATATGCTGATAAATGATAATCTGCAAATACTTTACGGGCTCATTCAGGAGGTATAGTAATTATGGAAAAATTAGCGGAAAAACTTTCAAAAACGGGATATAATGCAGATTATGACAGTGAAAGAAATATCATGACTATTCCCGAAAAAAATATTACTGTATATCCCGAAAAGGCTTGCTATACTGTACGTTTGAGATTTGAGGAGCAGGATTTTGAGTATTCCGTAGCAGATTATGAGGTTTTGTTTGATTCTCTCAAGGATATATTGTCAGGAATCATAAGTTTTTCAAGATGTGATGATTGCAATATCCGCATGAACAACTGGATAATACGCAGAAAATCAAAAAAACTCTCATTATTGCATAAAATTTTTGACTTTATTCTTGCAGTCGGACTTCTGATATTTTCAGTTCCACTGATTATAACTCCACCTTTTTTTGTGGACTTTTCAACTATTGAATGTCTCATAGAGTGTACGCCGATAGCTGTCGGATTAGGCGGACTTGTACTTGCAGTAAGTCTGATACATCACGCATTGACAAAAAATCCTTTGCATATAGGTGGAGTTGTAATGTATGGTCTGGGTGTAAATCTGTTGTGGTTTGCTGTCTGTATGCTCATGGTTACATATGGTGAAATCCATGAAAGTACAAATGCCGACACAATCGGATTGACAGTGCTTTTTACTTTGATTCTTGCTATAAGTATTCTGTTTATTGTGCTTGGTCTAAGATTCGACAAATCAACACAAAAAAGCTATCCGGTATTTCTCCGCAGACTGCCTGTACTTCCACTACAAGAGGATATACGCAGAATTGTTAATGCAGTGACAGAAAAAATGCAGAAAGAAACTATCTTAATCAAGCCGAATGTCGAAAAAAATCCAACTATTTTTGACAGCAAATTCGGCGGTGTTCCTTATTGGGATTTGTCAAAGCCGTACCCTGTTGATTCTTGTGGAAATAAGATGCAGATGCTTGCGCAGTTCAATCTTGCAGAATTGCCCGAAAATGAAAAACTTCCGAAAACAGGAATCCTGCAATTTTTTATTGATGATGTTGACGAATGCGCAGTTGTATGGCACAAAGAAGTTGACAGGCTTATAAAAGAAAGTGACATACAGGCACTTGAAATTACTGATAATGATTATCTCTTTGAGGGCGAATGCGGTATGGACTTTGAAAAAACTGTTTTTCCGATAGTCTGTCACAATCAGGAATCAAGCCGGATTATGCGCGATATAGCTAAAAAACTTGGAATTACGCTTGATGAGACACTAGAATTTTATGAGATTATAGATGATTATGAGAATTTCAGCTATGTTGATTTAGATGCCAGTTATATGCTTGGAAATCCGTATTTTATAAATTATGATGACATTCGTCCCGATAACAGCGAATACGATACACTCTTACTACAGATTGATTCAATTCAGAACGAAAAATTCAGTATATACGATGACTGCGGAATAAATTACTTTTTCATAAACGGTCAGAAGCTGTCGGAAAATAACTTTGATGATATTTTCTTTGGCTATGATTCATATTAAAACTTACACAAAAAATGTGTTCGGTCTGATGAAAAAATTTAACTGCTATTTAGTTAAATTTTAAAAATATATCAAAAAAATCTTGACAAATCAAAAAAAGTCTGATATAATATTATAGACCTTTGAAGTGTCTGGGTGTGGCGCAGTTGGTAGCGCGCTACCTTGGGGTGGTAGAGGCCGTGGGTTCAAGTCCCGTCACTCAGACCATGAAAATCCCGATTTTACGTTGTTTCGTAAATCGGGTTTTTTATTTTTTTGTCATTACGACATTTACTACGACACTTGTACCGTTTTTTATAAATATCCTTGCGATAAAACGATACAGAGTATAATTACTTTATTTTCTCATAAATATTTTTAATGTGGTACAAAATCTTATTTAATGTGTCCTCGTATTGACTTTCAGAATATAAAGAACTAAATCTAATTAAAGACAATTATTTTGGTTTTACATCAAAATTTGCTGAAGAATGACTGAAAGATAAAGATGTATTTAAC
>CAMWKY010000034.1 GCA_947174965.1 uncultured Ruminococcus sp.
GCAGCTTGTCGGACTCTCTGATTTTATATGTAGCGCTTATTTAACTAAGTCAGTCAGCCATCCGGCTGTTGGACGTGCGATCATTCTTGCATTAAGGTAAGCCATTTCAAGTGTCAGACAGGTGTTTCCAAGATAATAACCGTCCATAACGGAAAGCGTCATAGCAAGATCAGGCTTGACCATATTTGTTAGGCATACAGGCAGCAGATACTGTAATCTGTTCTGATATCCCTGCGGAACAATGATACTGGGTTCTATAACAAACTTTCTTCTTGCAAGTTCTACCGCTGTTTCCAGAAGAAGAGGTAGATTCTTAGCCTTTCGAATTTTAGCCGGAATGCGTTCAAGATTTTCTTCATCACCTAAGATGTGATCAACATTTACTCGGATCAGCCATTCCGGGATAAAATTAACTCCGTTTTTCATAGCAGGGAAGTATGGCTTATTTGGCAATGGATGTATATATTTCATATTCGGAGAGACCTCATCACAGAAGCCGATGAAATACCATTTTAAAGTGGAATTTTGTTTTTTATTTCTTTCAAAACAAGCATAAACTGCTTTATATCTCTGTGTGTAAAGTCCGGTATGAAAGCAGGCGCGTTCATTTTCAATATGGAAAAATCCCTGTGCCGAGAGTGTATCAGGTGCTGTATTGTGGTCAATGCTCTGTTTTCTGAAAAGCAAGTTGATATATCGTTCCAGAATTGGAGTATCAGAATTTTTAGTTTCAGATGTAGGTTTCTTAAATCGCCAAGATTCAGGCAGTATTATCTCAGCAAGTTCATCTAATTGTCTGTACCAGTCCGGTACATAGGCAAATTTAAATAAATCTGTCGGTATCATTTCTTTAATCCTCTCCATTTTGGTATCGCTTTCACCAATTTCATTTGTATTCTTGTCTTTAAATCTTCGTCAACATAATAATGCTTTTCTCCTTGTTCATCCTTATGCACAATAGTGGCAAGGGCATTAATATATTCATCATAATAAATTAAAATTTGATTCAGTGCCGCTTTTTCTCCTTTTACAGCAGCACAAATCAGTTCATATGTAAGTTCATTCTTTTTCATAGGTTCCTCTTTCATAGTAGCGGCGTATTGCATTAAAAGCTTTTTTACGCCAATTGCGAATTGTTCTTGCTGTCACACAAAAATATGATGCAATTTCGACATCTGTGTAACCATACCAAAAATCTAAGATAAGTACCTCCCTTTGCTTTTCTGGCAATTCCAGCATAGCATTGTACAACTGTTCACTGGTAATTACACAGATATAATTTGCTCCTTTAAGTATCAGATGCTCAGACGGATAAATATCCTCCTGAATCTGCATTTCAAACAGATACTGCATCCTTTCAGTTCCCACATCCTCTCTTTTTCGTTTTCTTTTTTCTTCATCCGCTGCGTTCCTGCACTCATTTCGCATCACTGTCTTTGCATAACTGTCAAATATGGCTATGATACATTTGTTATCTTTTAAGGGAGCAGACATAATCCATACCTCCCTTCCTATGCAGCTTTGAGCGTGATTGCACATCGCCTCCTTTATAATAACTAAGACAGACTCGACATCCCCAAAGCGGAAAATTTTTGAGAAAAATATTTTGTAAACTTTTTATGAATAGAAAAAAGAGCATAGCAGTTCTTACTTACGTTCCGAATTGCCATACTCTTAAATAACAGCAAAGGCAGTTGTACCAAAATACAACTGCCCTGCTGTTTGTCCCATTATTTGGAATACAATACCCATAATAAAATTTATATAAATTCCAGATACGTATGCATCATGGAAATTACATCGAATAATGAAATATATGATTATACTTGACTCTAATAATAAGCATCTGCACACAAATCCCTGTAAACGTCCCTGCAATACAGCCTGAAATTATCAGGAAAGGAAAATATGAAATTACAGCAGTTGTTTTCATAATCAGTATTGCAGCTGTAATCTGACCTGTATTGTGCAGTATAGCTCCAATAATACTGCAAAGCCATATATATTTTTCAGCTATTATCTGTTTAAGGAGCAGCATTCCGAAAAGGCACAACAATGCACCACTAAAACTATACATAATCGTACTGATATTTCCGCCGAAAATAGAACCAAGCAAAATCCTTACAAATACAATCATCAGTGTTTCTTTTGTGGAATAATGATACATCGCATAAACGGTCACAATATTAGCAAGTCCAAGTTTTACACCAGGGATCGGTATAATATTGGGAATCCTTAGTTCCACAATAAAAATAATCAATGCAATTGCTGTCAGCAGTGAGAGATGTGTTATTCTTTTGACAGACATATTATCTGACCTACGCATCCGTATTTTCATTATCTGTATAACGAATGATAAGTTTATTCGGCAAACATACTATCGGTGAAGCACTTGATTTAAGAACTCCCATTTTTACACAAATATGATCGGGACATTCTGCATCTTCCATATATATTTGATGCTCCTGAATGCGAATAACATTTTTACTGCCCTGATATTCAGTCACAATGGTTCTGTCATCGGAATTGTCCAAATCAATTGTATATATGACTTTTCCGTCCTGAATTATCTGAACAGTCTGTCCATGTGGCCTTAATATCATAAAAATACTCCCGATTATACCAAGAATAAATATGGTACAAACGGCAATCAATATATTTTTTGTTTTCATTTGTGTATCACTTCTGTCTGCAAATTTCCGTACATCTGATTTAATGAGAATTGGTTTTCAAGAGCTTCTGTTAAGTAAATCTTTCCGTCCTCGGTTACTAATATCATTTCAAAATCATCACGATTTTTCCAGAGTTCCGTTGCCTTTTCCAGTCCCATTACAAACAGTGAAGTAGAAAGTGCGTCACAAAGTCTGCCCTCATCGCCGATAACCGTTACTGAGATCAATCCGCTATGTGCAGGTTTTCCTGTTTTGGGATCAAGGATATGCCAGTAGGTTTCACCGTCATCGCCGACAAAGTACCGCTCATAACCGCCCGAAGTAATAACAGCACGATCTGAAACTTCAAATGTTGCAAAATTACCCTCATCAAACGGACTTCTTAAACCAATCTTCCAGTCAGTACCATCCGGCTTTGTGCCAATTGTCTGGATATTACCACCTAAATCCAAAAGGGCAGATTCAATGCCGTTTTCCTCTAATATATCAATAATCAAGTCACCTGTATAACCTTTACCAACCGCACCTAAATCGATCTGCATATGTTTAGGAATCTGAACAATTTCTCCATTAAAATTGATTTTTCTGTAGTCTGTATATGCAAGAAGCTCTGAAATCTTTTCTTCTGTCGGAATTTTATAATCACTTGTAGTAAAGCCCCATTCTGTAAGAATAGGATAAATACTGCAATCCAATGCACCGTCAGTCATTTCGGAAATTTCAAGTGAGAAATCAAACAGTTCTGCCGTTTCGGGACTAACAGCAACACTTTGACCGTTGCTATGATTTATCACATAAATCTCACTGTTTTCGTTTGTGACAGACCATAGATTTTCCAATTCTGATACTCTTTCTTCTGCTTTATTCAAAGCTGCTTCTGCATTTTTACCGTAAGCTGTAATACTCATATAAGTATCCATTGCAAAAAAAGACTTGTTTTGCGATTCAGCTACAGGCTCTGCTGACTGTTTTACACAAGCGGTCAAGAAAAATATACCTACCATTAATATACAAGGAAATATTTTTTTCACTGTTTTTACCTCTATACAAATCAGAGTATCAAATCAATTTTCAACATTAACACTTGCAGAACTGGTAGCATCTGTTTCTTCCTCAATGGAAAAAGTAATATTTTCCCTGCTTCCCAGCGTATCAAATACAGATAAATCAGAAGTTACTTTTCCAATCGGAATTACTTCCATTGTCAGATTCGAGCGGCTTGTTTGTGCATAAAAAATAGCCAGTGTATTATTTGTCGGACAATACGTAATATCACCATTTTCAAAGTTAAGCTGACCGTCACCGCTGTTCTTTGGTACTGACGGCATACTGCCGTAATACTCCCGTCCGCCATAGCCAACCATAGAAACTGTTAAGGGCATCATCTCCATGATCTCTTTGGCAAGCGGCGTATCATAAATAACACCTTCAAGTTCATGCTCGCCAACAGAAATCTGAATATTAGTTTCCTCTTTTTTCAGCATACCAATTTCATTCAGCCATTGTATCACTGTTTCATGTGATGAAAGAATATCACTTGAATTGATTGCAATATCTTTCATTACTTCTGATTGCGGACAAAGATTTTTAATGACTGTTTCACTTTTGCCTTTACCATAGCCATTATGTGTGCAGAATGGAATTACAGTTTTACCCGACAAATCATATTGATTCAAAAAAGTATAGATAGCTCTCGGTGTAGTAGTTGCCCAGACCGGATATCCAATATATATAGTGTCATATTGCGATATATCCAAGGTTTCTCCTGCAAGTTCAGGCAAGAAATTTTCTGCCATTTCGTTATGATTCTGGTCTACAACCTCATCAAAATCAGTTGAATAAGGTTTGGTAACTTCAATAGAGTACAAATCACCGCCAACTTGCTGTTTAACCAGATTTGCTATATACTCTGTTGCGCCATAACGAGCTGTACTATCAACAACAATACTTGCAGATGTCGTTGCATCGGCTGTTTCAAAATTACCGGAATTGCGTCCCAGTGAAAAATAAGCAATCAATGTTTTATTTTGATTTTGCTGCTTGATATACTGCCGTTTCATCAGACATAAATCAAATACATCCCATCTGTCATCATCGTTTAAATCATAATCTTTACCGCTTAAATCAGGCGTTTCTCTGGCAAGCAGAAAATCCTGCAAGTTTCTGATATCTTCTATTGTGTATTTTTTTGTTTCTGCTGCTTCTGCTAAATCAGCTGGATTTTGTATAAGTTTAGGAAAAGTAAACGCAGAAACTGCCAATACAGCTATCGTAAAAATGGACATTATTTTTTTCATAGAAATCACTCCTGTTATTTGAAATTGATCTTCTAAGTACATTATAATCTAATCACGCCAATATGTCAAATACTTATATTTTATGAAAATTCATGCTCTACAGGCATATATTGATTTAAGCATATTAAAAACGGCTCTTGCTTTTCAGGCATGAATCTGGTATAATAGTCATATACATCATAAGAAAGGAACGGTGTTTATGGAACTGCGAGTATTACGATATTTTCTTACTGTAGTCAATGAAGAAAGCATCACAAAAGCCGCAGATGCACTGCATATCACTCAGCCTACGCTCAGTCGACAGCTTTCACAAATGGAGGAGGAGCTGGGAATCAAGCTGTTTGACAGAGGTTCAAGGAAAATCACACTTACCAACGAGGGAATCCTGCTTCGCAGACGTGCAGAAGAAATTTTACAGCTGGTGGACAAAACCGAAAAAGAAATGACAGAACAGGAAAAATTGGTTGATGGTGAAATTTCTATCGGCTGCGGTGAACTTGCTTCTGTGCATATTGTAGCAGAACTGATCAAATCATTTCAGGAACGATATCCGCTTGTCCGTTACGATGTTCACACCGCCAATGCAGACCATATCCGTGAGCGTTTGGATAAAGGTCTTACTGATATTGGCTTGCTTCTGGAACCGGTGGATATTGAAAAATATGAATTTATCCGAATGAATATCAAAGAAAAATGGGTGGTTCTTATGCGTCCGGAAGATCCGCTTGCAGAAAAAGAATCTATCACACCAAAAGATCTTTCAAAACTCCCTGTATGTCTTGTCAAACGTCCTCTTGTAAAAAATGAACTCGCAAGTTGGTTCGGGGATTATTTTAAAAAACTACATATTCAGTTTACCAGCAACATGAGTACTAACGCTTCCATCATGGTACGAAGCGGACTAACTTATGCATTAGTATTGGAAGGTTCACTGCCATACTGGAGTACAGACCAAATCTGTTATCGTCCGCTTTCTCCTAAATTAACAGCTACAAGTGTTCTTGCATGGAAACGTCATCAGCCTCAGAGCCTTGCTGTTACAAAATTTATTGAACATATACGACAGTATTTATCGGATAACCAATAAAGATTTTTTGTTAAAATGTATTAAAAAAGTTCAAGCTCCGCAATCCACTCTTCGATTTCATCATAACAATCTGAAATATCTGAACGGTATATTCCTATCGGTTTCAGCATCGTGCAATCTTCCGGCAACAAAGCTGTAATATCAGATATTGTATCAGCAAGTCCGCCTGTTCCATGTGTACAGAACGGAATTACTGTCTTTCCGGAAAAGTCGTATTCCTCCAGAAACGAGAATATCGCCATTGGACAGCTGTATCCCCAATTCGGATATCCCAGAAAAATAATATCATAATCATCTATGTTATCTAAATGATTTGCAAGAGAAGGATGAATATTTTCTGCCTGCTCCTTAGATACCCGTTCCAGACAACCTTCATAATCACTGGGATATAAGTTTTCTACAACAATAGGAAACAAATCGCCACCAACAAGAGATTGTATATGATTTGCCATAATCGCTGCGTTTCCCGGAAGCAGTACACTTGCTGAAGAGGTAGCATCTATATCTATTTCATCTGGATTATCTAAGTACACATTCTCTGCACGTGTAAAATATGCAATCAGTACATTGCTTCCAGACGAAGATTGTTTTATAAACTGTCGTTTCATCAGACATAAATCAAATACATCCCATCTGTCATCATCGTTTAAATCATAGTCTTTCCCCGTTAAATCCGGTGTTTCTCTGGCAAGTAGAAAATCCTGCAAATTTCTGATATCTTCTATTGTGTACTTTGTTGTTTCTGTAGCTTGTGCAAAATCAGCCGGATGCCGAATGAGTTCAGAAGAATTAAACGCAGAAATAAACAATGAAGCTGACATGAAAACGGATAACGCACAATCTGCTAATTTTTTCACGTTACTCATTCCTTTCATTTTCAGAAATATTTACGGTTTAGAACTTACTTTCATATCAAAAGACCGATGTATCTATCGTTTTTATGATTTTCGCAGGATTGCCACCGACAATGGTATTCGGTGGAACATCTTTCGTAACAACTGCACCTGCTGCAATTACGGCATTTTCGCCTACGGTAACTCCCTGTAAAACAGTTGCATTAATTCCGATCCATACACCATCTTTTATAACAATTGGTTTTGCAATAGTTGCACTTCTGTTTGCCGGATTCAAATCGTGATTCAGAGTGACAAGATTTACCTTCGGACCTATGAAAACTTCATTTCCTATCGTAATTCCGCCACGGTCAAAAAATGTACAACACTGCTGAATCATACAATTTTTTCCGATAATAGTATTTTTTCCGAAATCCGTGTAAAACGGCGGAATCAATGTTATACTATCATCTACTTCTTTGCCAAATAATTCATGCAGAATTTCCTTTGCCTTTTCATCACCGTAATCCAGCCGATTCAGCTTTGATGTAAGTTCAAAGGCATAGTGGATAACTTCATGAATCTGTGGAAAATCCGGATCAGACGGAGAAATTGTTTCTCCGGCAAGTTCTCTTTCAAAAATATTCATTTTCATTTCTCATTATCCGATATAAAATTGCAAAAATTTTCCCTATGCTTATATTATAAAGCAGACTTCATGACATGTCAAATGCTTAGTTTTTATAGGTTACCAATGCTCAAAAAGCATAGTATTCCAAAACAAAAAACTGCTGTTATACTGAATTTTACTGAACAATGCAGATAACAGCAGTTAATTTTATTAAGATTATTTTATACTTCAAGAGCATTCAACCACATACGCAGCTGGTCTGCTGACGGATCACCATTCAATATTTTCCATTCATGGATTGCAGCGGTTTCAGAAACACTGTTCTTCAAATCCTTAACTGTATTACCGAAATCGCTTCCGCCTGATGTAGCAAACAGAACGATTTTCTTTCCTGAGAAATCATAGCTTTCAAGAAAAGTATTGATAATTGTCGGTGCAACATACCACCAGATCGGGAATCCGACAAAAATCACATCATACGACTCAATATCGGTATTTTTATCTGCAATTGCAGGACGTAAAGCCTTATCTTTCATTTCAATACTGCTTCTGGAATTTTTATTCATCCAGTTCAGATCTTCCTTAGTATAGGAGACTTGCGGTCTGATCTCATAAAGGTCAGCGTCAGTCACTTCTGCTAAAGTTTTTGCGGCATTTGCAGTTACACCGCTTGCTGAAAAATACGCCACTAATTTTTTACTCATCACATACTCTCCTTTAAAATTTCTACAATTTCCTCATGATTCAATGTCTTATATCCGCCGTCACAGATGAAAGAACCGTCAGCGATCCCCTCAATCATTTCATCAGTAACACCTAACTCATTGATATTCATGACAAGTCCGATTTCTTTCATCCACGCTTCCATTGCACACAAACCCTCGCCTGCAATTTCTTCATCTGTCTTACTGTCGGGATTGACATTCCACACATTGACTGCAAAACGTCTGAATTTTGCCAGACCGTATGGCATGATATGGCGATAGTATGCCATAGAAACAGCAGAAAGCGTCATGCCGTGTGTTGCGTCCGTGTATGCACCAACAGACTGCCCGATCATATGCACCATCCAGTCGGTGGTCTTTCCTTTGGCTACCATAGTATTCAGTGCCCATGTAGCTATCCACATAATGTTGCTTCTTGCTTCATAATCCTGCGGATTTTCTACTGCAATACGTGAACTATGGATCAGTGACTTCATCAGTCCCTCCATAACATAATCGGAGGTGCAGTCATCAAAGTCCGAAAAATACTGCTCAGTGATATGGTTCAGGATATCATAAAAACCTGCAACCATCTGATATTTCGGCAGTGTAAAGGTATATGTTGGATTCATGATTGAAAACTTCGGGAACACATTTTCACCGAAAACATGACCAATTTTCAGCTTCGTTTCATGATTGGTAATAACCGCACCGCCGTTCATTTCAGAACCCGTGCCAACCATTGTCAGAACGCATCCAACAGGAATGATTTTATTGTCCACATCTTCCATGCGCAGATAATATTTTTCCCACGGATCTTCTTCACAGTAAGCCGAAACGGACAGTGCTTTTGCATAGTCGCAGACAGAACCTCCGCCAACTGCAAGAATCAGATCGATATTATTTTCCTTTGCGAGCTTGCATCCCTCGTACAGTTTGTCAACTGTAGGATTGGGCATAACTCCGGGCAATTCAACAATATTCTTGCCGTTGTCATTCAGTATTTTCACTACCTCGTCATAAAGTCCACTCTTTTTTATTGAACCGCCACCGTAAGTTAAAAGAATGTTATAACCATAGTTATTGAGTTCTTCATTGAGATGTTTTAAAGAGTCCTCCCCAAAATGAATACGAGTTGGATTGCAATAGGTAAAATTTCCTAACATAAATATACTCTCCTTTTTATATAAATATTATTTATTTCCGGCAGGCGTTAAAATCCACTTTCATTAAGCCATTCCGCTACATCATCAGACAAAGCTGAACCGCCTGAATAGTGTACCGATAATCCCTCACCGATTTCTGAATCAGGAGCGAGCTTTGCAATTGCCGTCAGACTTTGTCCGAAACGTCCGCCGCCATGAGAACAGAATGGCATAATCCGTTTACCCGATAGATCGTAGCTTTCAAGAAATGTAGCTATCGGCATAGGAATTGATGCCCACCAGTTTGGATAACCGAGAATTATCGTATCATACTGTTCCATATTGTCAATATGCTCATTTAATTCAGGTCGTGCCTGATTATGCTGATCCTCCTGCGCTTCCATAAGAACTGTATTATAATCGGTAGAATACGGCTCAACAAGTGTCAGTTCAACTATATCAGCGTCTGTCTGCCGCTGTATTTCCTGTGCAACGCCTCTTGTGTTTCCTCCCCATGAAAAATAAACTATCAATGCTTGGTTTGTAGATTCAGAGGGATTTACGTTTTCCTTAGCCGTGATAATTTTATTGAAAGAATTATCAGCATTTCGTACTAATCTGATACCAATATTATAGCTTTTCATATCTGCCTGACCTGCTGCACGATATGCACTTCTCATATTTTTAGCAAAATCATTCCAGCCGCCGCCACGATAAACATGACGCGTTCCTGATTCTGCCCCCGTAGGATCATTAGATTTTGTGGTATCATACTCGCCATAATAATCCCAGCACCATTCGTTTACGTTGCCATGACAATCGTATAATCCCCATGCATTTGGTTCAAAGCTGCCGACTGTAATTGTAGTCTGACGATATTCGCCGGGTCTTGCTTCAAGAACGAAGTCATTGAAATAGTTTTCTTCTATCTCATAAGGATAATGACCATAAAAATTGGCATCATCGGCACTAAGAGATTTTTCAAGATTAAATGGAGTATTCGTTCCTGCACGGCAAGCGTACTCCCATTCGGCTTCGGTAGGTAAACGGTAACCGTCTGCACTTCTGTCCCAGATAACTTTGCCCTCTGAAATTGTGTATGCAGGGGTAAGATTTTCGGCTATACTTCGTGCATTAGCATATTGTACAGCATCCAGCCATGAAACATTATCAACAGGCAGATCCGCACCGATGAATGTACTTGGATTATCATGCAACAGCTTTTCATAGTCACCTTGCGTCGTTTCATAGGTATCTGCATAAAATGAAGAAACAGTGACTTCATGCTCGATCTCATCATCTATACGCCAGTTTTCCGTATCAGGACTTCCCATGCTTAACGAACCGCCGTTAATAAGAATAAAGCTGTCATTTACAGTTCCCACTCCGTTATTTTCCGACAAATCCGATTCTTTATGGTTTGTTGTATTTGGAATCGTCTCCTGTATATTTTGAGTTGTTGTCTGTACAGATGTTTGCCAGCCCGATGTGTCAAATCCCGAATCATCTGTGCTGCCGCTTAATGCAAAATTCAGGATAATACCGGTTATCACGACTGCTCCAAGCCATATCAAGGACTTTACAGAGAGTTTTTTATCCTTATTCTTTTGCAGAAGCTTTGAAAGCTGAGAGCCTGCAAATGCCCAGAATATCAGCATTGCAAGATTTTCAAGAATGATAAGGCTTTTTGATTTTTCATAATCAAGAAAGGCGAAATGCGTTTTGAAAAAAATATAGTTTGCAATACCGTTTTTCAGAAAAATCCATAGTCCTATACTTGAAATAACTGCGGAAACTGTTGTAAATATAATTTTAGCTTTATCAGCAAGTTTCGCAGTCATTGCTTTAATGTGGAATCCGATATGGATTCCCATAAGAATAAATGACCAATAAGACATTGCAAGGTGCATTTTCCTCGCAAACATCATATTGATTTTTCCGTACATGGACGGTACAGCGTGAACACTCATTGACATTCCGCAAATTGCCGTCATAGCAATAGAAATAAGCAAAATTGTATTCAATACTGTCAACGCAATGCGATACGGACGATATTTACCCTTAAATAAAGCTCCATACCATTTTATATTGAGAATATGATGAACTATCAGCAACGCCGTCATGCCGATTCCAAGCCATTCGTGCCGTTCTTCGCCTGTCACCTGATAAGCCATTATAAACAGAAGAAGAACTGTCAGCACGACATCAACACCTTTCTTAAAAATAATCTTGATCTTCGTCTGCATGGCAGTTCCTCCTTATCTATTTAATTTATCCAATCCTGAATTTCACTTTCAGAAATACCGGCATCAAGTCTGTCGCCTGAAAGCCAGTTTCCACTATTGGCAAGTTCTTTCAGATTATCACCGCTTCTTCCGATACCGCTGCTACCGGAGGTACAAAACGGAATAACGGTTTTATCGCTGAAATCATATACTGGCCTCTAATCTAATGTCCATTCAAAGAAGAATCTAACGATTCAAAATTAAAAGATAAAAGAGAAGAAAGTTGTTCAAAACACCTTACATGAAG
>CAMWKY010000035.1 GCA_947174965.1 uncultured Ruminococcus sp.
AAAGAATATATACACAAATTTACAAATATACCATTGTGATGGGGTATATCGATAAGCACATTACTGGTATGTAAAATAAACAATTCCCAAATTGGATAGGTTATGTTATAATCAAGATAGTGAAGGAGGTGTGAAGTGATGAAAAGCATTACAAAAGCTACTCTTGGCAGACTGCCGATTTATTTACGCTATCTGAAATCCATTAAATCAATCAGTCAAAATATTTCAGCAACACAGCTTGCAAAGGCTCTTGACTTAGGAGAAGTTCAGGTTCGCAAAGATTTAGCTTCTGTCAGCGGAAAAGGCAGACCAAAGACAGGATATGAAACTGAGGAGCTTATATTTCAGTTGGAGAGTTGTCTTGGTCAAAAAGATACCTGTCAGGTAATTCTTGTTGGAGCAGGAAAACTGGGACGGGCACTGCTTGATTGTGAAGGATTCAAAGATTATGGAATTGAAATAGTCGCAGCTTTTGATATTGATGAATCAGTGCATTATTCAGCAGCGGGAAAACCTATATATCCGCTTTCAGAACTGCAAAGTTTCTGCTTTATGAATAGTATTAAAATCGGAATAATAACGGTTTCCGAAAATGCTGCTCAGGAAATATGTGATTTAATGATAAAATGCAATATTTCTGCAATATGGAGTTTTGCAAGATGTGAGCTGACCTTTCCTGAAAATGTTACTTTACTTCAAGAGAATCTTGAATTATCACTTGCACATCTGCACAATAAAATTTTACGGAGGGACTAAAATGGACATGGAAACGAAAAATTATGAACTCGTTGACAGCGTGGAAAAACTGAAAGCGGCTATTCTTCGCATAAGAAAGGCTCAACAGATTTTTTCAGGCTACTCTCAGGAACAGGTCGATAAGATTTTTCTTGCTGCCGCTTCTGCCGCTAACAAACAGCGTATTCCTCTTGCAAGACTTGCTGTAGAAGAAACTGGTATGGGTATCGTTGAAGACAAGGTCATTAAGAATCATTACGCATCGGAGTACATCTATAATGCTTACAAGGACGTAAAGACCTGTGGTGTTATTGAAGAAAACAAGGCTTATGGCATTAAAAAAGTAGCCGACCCTATCGGTGTTATCGCTGCTGTTATTCCTACCACTAATCCGACTTCCACAGCAATTTTTAAGACTCTCCTTGCACTCAAAACAAGAAATGGTATTATTATAAGTCCTCACCCAAGAGCTAAAAAATCCACTATTGAAGCTGCCAAGGTAGTTCTTGAAGCAGCTGTCGCAGCAGGCGCGCCAGAAGATATTATCGGTTGGATAGATGTTCCAAGCCTTGAAATGACAAACCTTGTCATGAAAGAGTCTGACATTATTCTTGCAACAGGTGGTCCCGGAATGGTAAAAGCTGCATATTCAAGCGGAAAGCCAGCTCTCGGAGTTGGCGCAGGAAATACTCCTGCTATCATTGACGAAACTGCCGATATTATCCTTGCTGTTAACTCAATTATCCACTCAAAGACTTTCGATAATGGCATGATTTGTGCTTCAGAGCAGTCAGTAATTGTTCACGAGAAAATCTATGATACAGTAAAGAATGAATTTGCAATAAGAGGCTGTTATTTCCTCAATGCTGAAGAAACGGAGAAAGTTCGCAAAACCATTCTTATAAATGGTGCGCTGAATGCCAAGATTGTCGGTCAGAAAGCTTATACTATTGCAAAGCTTGCAGGAGTTAATGTTCCGGAGGGTACAAAAATACTCATCGGTGAGGTTGAGAGTGTGGATATTTCTGAAGAATTTGCTCATGAAAAGCTTTCTCCCGTTCTTGCTATGTATAAGGCAAAAGATATTCAAGATGCTTTCAATAAGGCTGAACATCTCATTGCAGACGGTGGATATGGTCATACATCTTCAATTTATCTCAATGAGGTAACGGAAAAAGCAAAGCTTGATGAGTTTGCTTCACGTATGAAAACCTGCCGTATACTTGTAAATACTCCCTCATCACAAGGCGGTATTGGTGATATTTACAACTTCATGCTTGCACCGTCGCTGACTTTAGGTTGCGGCTCATGGGGAGGAAATTCCGTCAGCGAAAATGTGGGCGTAAAGCATCTTATAAACATCAAGACTGTTGCCGAAAGGAGAGAAAATATGCTGTGGTTCAGAGCACCTGAAAAGGTTTATTTAAAGCGTGGCTGTCTGCCTGTTGCACTTGACGAACTGAAAAATGTTATGGATAAAAAGAAAGTTTTCATTGTTACAGACAGTTTTCTTTTCCAGAACAACTATACTAAGCCTATTACAGACAAGCTGAACGAAATGGGAATACAGTATACCCAATTCTATGATGTTGCTCCCGACCCGACTCTTGCAAGTGCAAAGGCAGGTGCAGAACTTATGAAGTCATTCCAGCCAGACTGCATTATCGCTCTCGGTGGCGGTTCAGCAATGGATGCTGCAAAAATTATGTGGGTACTTTATGAACACCCTGAAGCTGATTTCATGGATATGGCTATGCGTTTCATGGACATCAGAAAGCGTGTTTACACATTCCCGAAAATGGGCGAAAAAGCTTATTTTATTGCTATACCCACATCTGCTGGCACTGGCTCTGAGGTAACTCCTTTTGCTGTTATTACAGACGAAAAAAGCGGTGTTAAATATCCTCTTGCCGATTACGAGCTGCTTCCTGATATGGCTATAATTGACACCGACTTCCACATGAGCGCACCAAAAGGACTTACAGCTGCTTCGGGTATCGATGCTGTAACTCATGCCCTTGAAGCATATGCTTCAATGCTTGCTACTGATTATACCGACGGTCTTGCACTCCGTGCGCTGAAGATGATTTTTGATTATCTTCCCAGAGCATACGATAATGGTCAGAATGATGTAGAAGCCCGTGAAAAAATGGCGAATGCAGCTACTATGGCAGGCATGGCTTTTGCTAATTCCTTCCTTGGAGTCTGTCACTCTATGGCGCATAAATTAGGTGCATTCCATCATCTTCCGCACGGTGTTGCAAATGCCCTCATGATAGAAGAAGTTATAAGATTCAATGCAAGTGAAACTCCCGCAAAAATGGGCACATTCTCTCAGTACGACTATCCGCACACGCTTGCACGTTATGTCGAAATAGCCGAGTATTTAGGTGTTACAGGCAGAAATGATAATGAAAAATTAGAGGGACTTATCAAGAAAATCAATGAGCTTAAAGAGCGTGTTGGTATTAAGAAGTCTATCAAGGAATACAATATTGATGAAAAGGACTTCCTCAAACGTCTGGACGAAATGACAGAACAGGCATTTGATGACCAGTGTACAGGAGCTAATCCACGCTATCCGCTTATGAGTGAGATAAAGCAGATGTATCTTAATGCATACTATGGCGAGACTCACTTTACTGATGTCGAAATTCCTGATAATTCAACAGATTTAAAGAGTACAGATGCTGACAGTGTTAAGCAGACTTATGTTAAGTCACGCAGTAAGTAAGGAGGTCAGATTATGAATCTTGAAAGAGTTATCGCAGTAAGAACTGCAAAAACTGTATATCGTGACGGAAATCAGTGTATCAAAATTTTTGACAGTGACTATTCAAAAGCAGACGTTCTCAATGAAGCTCTCAATCAGGCTCGTGTTGAGGAAACCAGACTGAATATCCCAAAGATAATCGAGGTAACTACTATTGAAGGTAAATGGGCTATTGTTTCCGAATATATCAAAGGAAAGACTCTCGCTCAGCTTATGCAAGATGAGCCCGATAAAAAAGACGAGTATCTTGAAATGTTTGTAAATCTACAGCTGGAAGTACAGTCAAAGACCTGTTCTATGCTTAACAAGCTTAAAGACAAAATGAACCGCAAAATTTCTCAGGCTGACCTTGATGCTACTACACGTTACGACCTGCACACACGTCTTGAAGGTATGCCCAAACACAATAAGCTCTGTCATGGTGACTTTAATCCTTCCAACATCATTATTGCTGAAGACGGTACTCCTTATATACTCGACTGGTCGCACGCTACTCAGGGAAATGCTTCCGCAGACGCTGCAAGGACATATCTGCTTTTCTGGCTCAACGGCGATATTGACGCAGCCGAAAAATACTTGTATCTTTTCTGCGACAAGAGCAATACTCCGAGGAACTATGTACAGAAGTGGCTGCCTATTGTTGCAGCTTCACAGTCTGTCAAGGGCAATGAAAAAGAGCGTGAATTTTTGCTTTCATGGGTAAATGTTGTAGACTACGAATAAAATTTTTTAAGGAATTGTGCAGAAATAAACTGCACAGTTCCTAATCACAAAATAAAAAACGGAGGTATTATTTATGAAAATAACTGTATGTATAGGAAGCTCCTGTCATCTGAAAGGCTCTCGTCAGGTAGTAGAGCAGCTCCAGTATCAGATAAATCAGCATAATTTGAAAGAATCTGTCGAATTGGGTGGAACTTTTTGCATGGGAAAATGCCAGCAGGGAGTTTGTGTTACCGTGGACGATAAATTTTTTTCGGTAACTCCTGAAACGGTCAGCGAATTTTTCAAGACTGAAATTCTCGAAAAACTTACATAAGGGAGTGTAAAAAATGTCCGACTACATGAAATTAAAAAAATCCAACTGTAAAAACTGCTATAAGTGTATTCGCCATTGTCCTGTTAAATCTATCCGTTTTTCAGGAAATCAGGCTCATATCATAGGTGACGAGTGCATTTTATGTGGTCAGTGCTTTGTGGTGTGTCCACAAAACGCAAAAGAGATAGTAGACGATACTGAAAAAGTAAAAGTGCTTATGCAGAATAATCCTGTTGTAGTCAGTCTTGCGCCGTCCTTTGCGGCTAATTACGAGGGCGTGGGAATCGGCGCAATGACAGAAGCTCTGAAACAGCTTGGATTCCTTGATGTTGAGGAAACTGCAATCGGTGCAACTATGGTCAAAACCGAATATGAGCGTATGCTTAGCGACGAAAATCGTGATGTGCTTATCTCCTCATGCTGTCACTCCGTAAATCTGCTTATTCAGAAATATTTCCCGACTGTTCTGCCGTGTCTTGCGAACGTTATGTCACCTATGCAGGCTCACTGTATGGATTTGAAGAAGCGCTATCCAACGGCAAAAACAGTATTTATTGGTCCATGTATTTCCAAAAAGGACGAAGCCGACAAGTACAAGGGTATTGTTGATGCTGTGCTGACTTTCGAGGAGCTTTCCGCATGGCTCAAAGCCGAAAATATCGAACTGAAAAAAATCCCTGACAGCGAGGAAAAAAGCCGTGCAAGATTTTTCCCGACGACCGGCGGAATCCTCAAAACAATGGCTTGCGAGAACCCGAAATATACATATATGGCAATAGACGGTGTGGAAAACTGCATTGCTGCATTGAAAGAAATTGAAAACGGAAATATAAAGAACTGTTTCATTGAGATGTCAGCTTGCGTTGGAAGCTGCGTTGGAGGTCCTGTTATGGAAAAAAATCATCGTTCTCCTATCCGTGACTACTCCGCAATTGCTAAATTTGCCGGAAAACTTGACTTTGATGTTGAGATGCCCTATCCCGAAGAATTGAAGAAAAATTTTGAAATCATCGGTCGTAGAACTCAGATGCCGTCTGAAACCGAGATTGCCGCTATTCTTCGTCAAATGGGAAAGGTAAAGACAGCAGATGAACTTAACTGCGGCTCATGCGGCTACAATACCTGCCGAGAGAAAGCTATTGCAATATATCAAGGTAAAGCGGAAGTTTCTATGTGTCTGCCATTCCTGAAAGACAAAGCCGAGAGCTTTTCCGACAACGTGGTGAACAATACCCCCAACGGACTTATTGTACTCAATGAAAGCCTTGAAGTTCAGCAGATAAATAATGCTGCAAGGAAGATAATGAATATTCGCTATGCGTCTGATGTGCTTGGAGAACAGGTCATTCGTATTCTTGACCCTGTTGTTTTTATGGAAGTTCTCAACAGTGGACATGATATTTGTGACCGCAGAATTTATCTTGCAGAATACAAAAAATACGTGGAGCAGTCGGTAATTTATGACAAGGAATATCATCTGCTAATCTGCATTATGAGCGATGTTACTGATGAGGAAACAGAGCGTGAAAAGAAAGAAAACATCAGCCGTCAGACTGTTGAAATAGCTGATAAGGTCGTTGATAAACAGATGCGTATAGTGCAGGAAATAGCCTCACTTTTAGGTGAAACTGCGGCTGAAACTAAAATCGCACTTTCCAAATTAAAGGAGAGTATCACAAATGAATAATCTTTGTACTGATATTGGCTGGAAAAGCATCAATCATGCTGGCGAACAGCTCTGCGGTGACCATGTTGACATAGTTGAGCAGGACGAAAATTCCACGGTTATCGTTCTTGCAGACGGTCTTGGAAGCGGCGTTAAGGCGAGTATTTTATCTACTCTGACTTCAAAAATTATATCAACTATGATGGCAAGCGGACTTTCTATCGAGGATTGCGTAAAGACTATTGCAGCAACTCTGCCTATTTGCTCAGAACGTGGGGTTGCATATTCCACATTCACAATAATACACCTGATAAATAATGAGACAGCAGAGCTTATCCAATATGATAATCCAATGGCGATACTTATCCGTGACGGCAAGAATTATGACTATCCGAAAACAGAAATGCACATTGATGGAAAGAAAATTTTCCGCTCCTCTGTCAAGCTTCAGGAGAATGATGTTTTTGTTGCTATGAGCGACGGTTGTCCTCATGCTGGTATTGGTATCGGCTATAATTTCGGCTGGCAGAGAGATGATATTATCATTTTTATGGAAGCACTTGCAAACGCAGGTTATACGTCAAAAACTCTTTCTACATATCTTGTTGACGAAGTGAATAAGCTCTACGGTGAACAACCTGGCGACGACGCTACTGCTTGTGTAGTGAAAATCCGCCGTCGTGAACCAATGAACATTTTATTCGGACCTCCTTCCAACCGCAATGACTGTGACCGTATGATGTCCCTGTTTTTCTCAAAGGAAGGCAAGCATATTATATGTGGCGGAACGACCTCCACAATTGCCGCAAAATACCTCCGCAGACCACTCAGGGCAAGTATCGAATATGAAAAATCCGATGTTCCGCCCATTGCAAAACTTGAGGGCGTTGACCTTGTGACTGAGGGTGTTATTACAGTAAATAAAGTACTTTCCTATGCAGAAGATTATCTTAGCGGAAATGAGCTTTACGAGGAATGGAGTTTCCGCAAGGACGGTGCTTCGCTGATTTGTCAGTTGCTTTTTGAGGAGGCTACGGACATAAATTTCTATGTGGGGAGAGCAATGAATCCTGCACATCAAAATCCTGATTTACCCATAAATTTCAGCATTAAAATGAAACTTGTTGAGGAACTTTCACGATGTCTGAAACAAATGGGAAAACGCATTAAGGTAAGCTATTTTTAGGAGGGTGTCATGCGGAAATTTGATACAAAAATTCAGTATCTAAAATACAAGGTACTCCGTGAGGTGGCACGTCAGGCATGGAATGACACGCTGTATGACAATATCCTTGATATTCCAAAAATTATTGTTCCTGGAAAAGAGCCAACCATGCGATGCTGTGTGTACAAGGAACGTGCTATTGTGGCAGAGCGTGTGAAGCTGGCAATGGGTGGAAACAAGGAGAATCCCAACGTTATCGAGGTTATTGATGTTGCCTGCGACGAATGTCCGGTAGGAGGCTTTGAAGTAACTAATGCCTGTCGTGGCTGTCTCGCTCACAGATGCGAAGATGTATGTCGATTTGGTGCGCTCTCCTTTGATAATGACCATGTAGCGCATATTGACAAATCCAAGTGCAAGGAATGTGGAGCTTGTGCAAAAGTGTGTCCGTATACAGCTATAGTAAGTCGAAAACGTCCTTGTCAGAATGCCTGTAAAATAAAGGCAATTTCCATGAATGAAAACAAGGCGGCTACTATTAATAACGACAAGTGCATTTCCTGTGGTGCTTGTGTTTATCAGTGCCCATTTGGTGCAATCATGGATAAATCGTTTATGCTTAATGCCATTGACCTACTTAAAAAAAGCAGTGAAGGACGCAATTATAAGATGTATGCTGTAGTTGCTCCGTCAATTTCAAGTCAGTTCACATATGCAAAATTAGGTCAGGTAATTACAGGTATCAAGTTACTTGGATTTCATACCGTTGTTGAAGCGGCTCTCGGCGCTGATATGGTGGCATTGGCGGAGTCAAAGGAATTTGCGGAAAAGGGCTTCCTAACAAGCTCCTGCTGCCCCGCATTCGTTGATTATATACATAAATCTTTTCCCGAATTAGAACCTTTCATATCTCATAATCTGTCACCAATGGCTGCAATCGCTAAGTATATAAAAGAAACAGACAAAAACGCAAAGGTAATTTTTATAGGTCCGTGCACTGCTAAAAAAGCAGAGGTACAGAAAGAATCAGTCAAACCATACGTTGATGCCGCCCTTACTTTTGAGGAGTTGCAAGCACTGTTTGATAGCTGTGATATTGACATTACTACCCTTGAGGAGGGAGTTCTTGATAACGCTTCCTACTTCGGACGAATTTTTGCACGTTGCGGAGGTCTTTCCGAAGCTGTAGCCGAGGGATTGAAAGAACAGGGCCTTGATAACTTTGAGCTGAATTCCTGTTCCTGCGACGGTATTGAAGCCTGTCGTACAGCACTTCTTAAAAAATCAAAAAATCTCCTTGATGCAAACTTTATCGAGGGTATGGCTTGTTCCGGAGGCTGTATAGGCGGTGCGGGATGCCTTACTCATGGTGCTAAGAGCAAAGCTGATGTTGATAAATATGGTAATGAAGCTATGGAAAAAACTATTTCTGATGCTGTTGCACTGCTGAAATAAATTTATATAGCGAAAAAAAATCCCTGCTCTTATAATGAGAACAGGGATAAATTTATGCAAATAGAAAAAACAGGAAACAAAATTATAGAAATAGAAAAGTAATGATGATTGTGTATATGGTTGTGGGCTGTGTGAGTGGCAAAAAGCACTAAATAATATGCTGTGCTAAAATGGTACTTCTTCAGTCTCTGATGTTTGCCAATTGTTTTGTCGCTGTTCGTGCATCAGTTGAGCAGCTGTTGATAACAACAATCTCGCTGTTTCGGGTTTTGTTTCCGTCAACGATATACTGAATTTATTTATCAAGTATAATTCTGATAGAATGAATATTTGTAACCGCCATAATTTCTGTATTTTCTCCTTAATTTCCTGCAAATCTTTTGCGTAGCAATTGCCTGTGAAATTAACCCTTGTGGCTATCTGATTTATGTTAGCTTCAATGCCCGAAATATTCTTTTTCTACGTTCTGCATTTTCTTGTTGTCAAGTCTGACTACAACGTTCTCTGAAATTATCGTTCTTATCAACTGACTTTTGTAGGAAAGCTCACTTGACTTGAACTTGTTTTCAAGTATCTTTTTTCTTCATCATTCAAGTGTATCTGAATGTAATGTTCACGCTTATCCTTGTCCATTTTTACACCTCGTGTGTATTGTAATTTTCGGGTCTTAGGGTATCCTTAACAAGCTGTGTGTTAATGGATTACTTTTGAAAAAATGTAATGCGGTAATACCTTGCTTGCTACTCTTCATTTCGTCCTGCTGGCGAATTTTCATTTTTTTGAGATTTCATTCTCAAAAAATATCCATTTCTTCATGATTGGTACTATACGATTTCTCATTTTCTTTTCTGCCAGAATGATACATTTTTTACTTTAACGAATCCGAAAAATTTCCATTACAGTGTGATTTTGATTTTTTAAATTTCAATTTTCATCGGTGCAGTCTGCGGAACTGAATTTGAAATTTCAACCTTAACTTCGTCAATATTGTGGCTGGATTTTTCTTTTTCAGTATGCTATAATTGATTCATAAAAATTCAACGGCAAGAAAAAAGAGAAAGCAAAGCCGTTCCGAAATGGAGAAAAGAAGCTATGAAAAATAAAATATTGACGGAGCTGAACGAGCAGTATAAGAACTGCCCGACAAGTTCTGCAACTTATGAAATCAACGGTAATTTTTACACCGTTACGGCACATTTCGTCGGAAATAAAAATCTCGATGAAATCATTTACAGAAATGCTTTTGAAAAGGCATTTGCAGAAACCGAAAAAATGGCAGAAGAAAATTAAAAAATACTTGCCATATTCGGATTTCTGCGCTATAATGAATATATACCGAATATGGCTGCTTTGATTTGGAAGGAGTTAAAAATTTATGACAAAGCAGTCAGTTTACAGTGTGGGAATTTATGTACGACTTTCACTTGAAGACGAACGTACAGGAGAATCTCTCTCTATTGAAAATCAGAAGAAAATGCTGACAGAATACGTTAACAAGCAAAATGGCTGGAATATCTTCGATATTTACGTTGATGACGGTTATTCAGGAACTACGTTCAGCAGACCGGGTGTACAGCGACTTTTTGATGATGCGAAAATGGGAAAAATCAATCTTATTCTTGTGAAAGACCTTTCACGTTTCGGCAGAAATTACATCGAAGTCGGACAGTATGTTGATTATATTTTTCCCTCATACAACATCAGATTTATTGCTGTGAGTGACAACATTGATACACTTGAAAGAGACAGCACTGCTTTTGAAATGATGCCGATTGTAAATCTTTTTAACGAATGGCACGCAGCAAGCACATCAAAAAAGGTTCGTGCGACAATGCAGGCAAACGCAAAACGTGGCAAATATACAGCCTCATTTGCCTCTTATGGTTATATCGTAGGAACAGATGAAAACCGCACTCCTGTAATCGACGAAAATACCGCTCCGAACGTCCGCAGAATGTTTGAAATGAGGGCAAAAGGTGCAAGTTCTCCGCAGATTGCAAAGGCACTGAATGCTGATAAAATCATCACACCGTCCGATTATATGTATCAGCGACTCGGCAAGCCTAATCCGTATCCGACAACGCATTTATGGAGTGCCGGAATGGTGCGTGATATTCTGCATAATCCGATTTATGTAGGAACGATAGTGGGACAGAAGTACACAACAATCTCATACAAGAATCACAAAAAATACGTCCGTGACAAGTCTGAATGGATAGTGAAAGAAAATGTCTTTGAGGGCATTATTTCGCAGGAACTCTGGGACAGAGTGCAGGAAGTCAACAATTCCAACAGTCATGGCAAGGTTACAAGAAGTGGTGAAATCTTACCACTTTGTGGCTTGATGTACTGCTCGGACTGCGGTTCGAAACTCAAGAAGTGTACAACTTATCATACATCAAAAAAGCGTGGCAGATATGCAGTTGTTTCATATTCCTGCAATTATTACGCAAATCACGGCAAATCAGTCTGCACGTCGCACCATATTATGCGTGAACTTATTGAAAGCCTTGTTCTTGCGGATATTCGTGCAAGGGCGAAACTTGTTGTTGAAGATAAAGATACAGCAAGACAGATGTACTTACAGCAGAAAAATTCATTGTATGAAAAGCAGAGTGCTGACAATATGAAACTTCTGATAACAGCAGAAAACCGCATAAAAGAACTTGATACGATAATCAGCAGGACTTATGAGGAACGTATGCTCGGACGACTTCCGGAAGAACTCAGCACAAAGATGCTCGAAAAATATCTTGCTGAACATAAGGAACTTGTGGCACAGGTGGACGAAATTAAAAACAAAGAACAGCAGTTCAATAAAGAAACACATGGTGTTGAAATGTTCATTCAGCGACTGAAAAAGTATGTTGATGTGCAGGAGCTTACCCGTGAAATGTGCCTTGAACTTATTGAGTATATCGTGGTATATGAACGTCCTGAAAAGTATGGTGCACCTCGTAAGATTGACATCTACTACAAGTTTATTGACAATCATCTTGTTGACGGCAGAAACCTCTATTTACCGCAGAATAAC
>CAMWKY010000036.1 GCA_947174965.1 uncultured Ruminococcus sp.
AAAAATAACATCATTTTTAACTGCATTGATGCTTTTAACAGCTGTATCATGCAGTGAACAGCAAAATCCTGAAATGACTGAAAACTCACCTGCGCAGAATTACACGGCAGAAAAGCTTTCAAACGTAGCAAATTACAAGAAAGAAACGCTTGATTTTCCAAAAGAAATTATGCAGGTTTATACGTTCATGCCGTACAATGACGGAAATGAGTATCTGCTTTTAGGTACAGGCAGATATACTCCGCAGTTCTGGAAAACTAATGCAGATTTTACAGAGTTTGAGGATGTTGAATTTCCTGAATTTGACATAGGCAAATCATACGACCTTGACACAGCAAATGACGGTACAACAGTTGTTTTTGTGAATCACGCAGACTATGGCGACCTTCCGCCGATAAGTCCTTATGAATATCCCGAAGATTATGACGAAGAACTCTACGACGCTAATGCAGAATACAAGTTCATGATTAAGACTTTCAAGGACGGCAAGCTTGTTTCCTCTGCTGATGTTTCAGGTTACAGCGGAGTTGCGGAAAAATCAAGCAATATCAATGGCATATACTCTGACGGCGAAACAGTTATTGCTAAATTATCGGGTGCATATGAAGTTTTCAGTATTGACGGCAATTATATATGCGAACTTGAATACGACAGCGGAGATATTGAGCAGATAGGTCACGACAGAACAGGCAGGCTTATTTGTGCTGTATCGTATGAAGAAAATGACGAGGACAAGCTGAAAATCTGTCTTATAGGCAATGACGGAAAACTCAGCGACTTAAACAATGTTACATATGATTTCAGCGAAAGTGTACAGGGTATTCAGCAGGGAACAGATGAATATGATTTCTTTATGTGGTCACGCTCAACTGTTTTCGGTGTAAAATCGGGAAATTATGATATTGTGCCATTGATGAATATGAATGTTGCAGGATTTACTTCTGATGTACTCAAAGGTGTTCTGCCTCAGTCTGACGGCAATATGTCAGCCATGTTCAACAACCACAGTGATTTCAGTTTGAACTTCAAGAAATACATTCCACGCACACCCGAAGAAATGGAAAATATAAAAGTTTTAACATATGGTGTATGCGAATTTGAGGGACAGACCCAGTATATACAAGACAAAATCAACGCGTGGAATGACGAGGGTCATGATTTCATGCTTGAATTGAAAACATATATAATCAAGGACAACAGCGACGGTACAGGTCTTGAAATCAGCGACCTTGCGGAAGATGCATTGTCAGGCAATCTTCCTGATTTACTGGAAGTTTCCTCTGTTAATTCTATCAACAATATCAATCTTGGCGAAATGGGTGCATTATGCGATTTGTACGAATTTATCGACAATGACGAAACATTATCAAGAGATTCATTTGTACCAAATGTGCTTGAATGTACAGAAACTGACGGCAAATTGTATTCGCTCTCTGACTTTTTCTATGTCAATGCTGGAAAATTAGCAAAAACTAAATTTGTCGGTGACGCAGAGGACTGGACTTTTGAAAAATATGTTGACATGACAATAAATCCACCAATAGAAATGGAATTTGCCTACGATTCAAAGCAACAGCGAAGATGGCTTATTGATTTGACTGATTGGATTGACAGAAAAAATGCTACCTGTCATTTTACAGATGAAAGCTTTGTAAAATACCTGAACTGGTGCAATGAGCCTGATAATATCGAATCTGATTATCCTGACTGGAATAATCAGGAGACATCATACGAAGAAGACCAGAAAAACTATGTAAAGCAACAGCGTAAATACATGGACGACAAGGAAATTTTCTCATACATGAACTTATATGACTATGCTGATTACGCACAATGTATAAAAGGTCAGTTTGCAGGTGAGCATGTTACTTTTATTGAAACTCCGATACTTGCCACAAACAATAATCTCGCAATAACATCAAATTCTGAAAACAAGGAGCTTGCATGGGAATATCTCAAATCAACAATATCAGATGAAACATATACCAAAAAAGAAAGTGAATTTCATGGATTTCCCATGACAAAAAGCGGTCTTGAAAAGCAGAAAAACTATGAACGCACTCACTACACCGACTACACACAATACGCTGAAACAAAAGACGAACCATACTGGGCAGATTATCATGGATTAGTATATATGCTTGGTTTCTCAATATGCGGTGAATATGCAATACAGATTGGTGAAATAACAGATGATGATATTAAGGCAGTAGATGAAATCATCTCAAAGGCAAAGCCATATGATTATTCTTTAAGACTGACAAATGACTGCTATAATATTATCAATGAAGAAATAGACAATTTTTTCAATGGCAGATATACCGCTGAACAGTGTGCAGATGTAATCCAGAGCAGAGTAAGCATCTATCTTTCTGAACAGTTCAGCTGATAAAAATATTCTGTACTACAGCAAT
This sequence comes from uncultured Ruminococcus sp., assembly GCA_947174965.1. Lineage (GTDB taxonomy): Bacteria > Bacillota > Clostridia > Oscillospirales > Ruminococcaceae > Ruminococcus. The sequence continues at coordinate 2,415 of CAMWKY010000036.1, forward strand.
TACACTATAGACAAATCAGAAAAAATATGATATAATAGATAGTATTGTGGAAGCGAAGAAATAAGTTTATATGGAAAAAATGACAAGCGATTGTCCTGGAGGAATACACTATGAGTTTTATTGATTCATATAAAAGGATTGAAAAACTATGCAGCGAAATATATGGCGATACTCATGGTCTATCAATTTATATTGATGAAATGATTGGTGCGCCGAACGGCTCCTATTATGTGTCAGGCTGGAATGAAGACCTAAAGCAGTTAAAACATTATCGTTGGATAAGAAATCAAATCGTACACGAACCGGGGTGTACCGAAGAAAATATGTGCGAATCTGGTGATATGCAGTGGCTTGATAATTTTTATTCTCGTATCATGTCAACCAACGATCCGCTTGCGTTATATCGTAAAGCGAGAAGTCCACATGGAACGCAAAAACCGAAACAAACATATTCGTCAACTCCAACGAGTTATACATACCAACAATATAGAAAGACATCATCTAAACCCACAGGGTGCTTAACATACTTAATGGGAGTACTGTTTATCGTTGTTGCAGTGATGTACTGCTTTTAAAGGAGAATTTTGATGATTGATTATCAATGAGCTGATAAACCGCCTAAAAAGCTGTTACAGCAATTCCACTTTAGATTAATAATAACCACATACAGACAATATTTTTAGTCGTAACAGCAAAAAAGGCTTCTTCAATAAACTGGTTGAGAGCTTCAGAAGAACGTGCTTTCCATTTGCGTAAAAGAGACTTTATTTTTGACCACATCATTTATGATAAAATATTGTAAAATGTAAAAAGGAGAAAAAATGATGTCATATTTCAGTGAAAAGTATCTGAAAAAAATTTGTATAGGAAATATAACACTGAAAAGCAATGTGTTTTCTGCACCTCTTGCGGGATATACCTGTTATCCGTTCCGCATTATGTGCAGTAATCTCGGAGCAGGACTGACTTTTACAGAAATGGTAAGCGCAAACGGACTGAAATATAATGATAATGCGACAGAAAAACTCCTTTTCACTACAAAATCAGAATATCCGAAAACTGTACAGCTTCTTGGTGCTGAACCGTCTGTATTTGAACATACGTGCCGTTGCGAAAATATACAGAAGTTTGATATTATCAATATAAATATGGGCTGTCCTGTTCCGAACGTGATAAAAAGTGGTGCTGGCTGTGCATTGATGAACGATATGACAAGAGCATCTGAAATAATAAAAGCCTGCAAAAGAAGTGGTAAGCCTATTACTGTCAAATGCCGTATCGGTATGAACAGCAACAGCATAAATATAGTTGAATTTGCAAAAATGTGTGAGGATTCGGGTGCAGATATGATTGCAGTCCATGCCCGTACAAGAGATATGATGTACAGCGGTGAGCCTTTGTATGAACATATTGCAGATGCAAAAGCATTTATAAAAATTCCCGTTATAGCAAATGGCGGTATAGATTCAGAGGAAAAAGCAATAGAAATGATGAAGAACACAGGTGCGGACGGTGTAATGCTTGGGCGGTACGGATTTGAAAATCCGCTTATTTTTGCGCATCTTTGCGGACGTGAACTGACTGAAACAAAAAAAAGTCTGTTGCTGTCGCAGATAAAACTGACAGCAGATTATTATGATGAGTTTTTCACCCTCTGTTATATAAAAAAGCTTGCATCATATTTCATGAAAAAACAGCATGGAACAAAAAAGTATAAGCAGGATTTATATGCCTGCGGAAATCTGAAAGAACTGGAAAATATTATAGAAAAAATCTTTGCGGAGGACTGATTTCATGGATTACATACATCAGAATAACATACTTGTTAAAATTGAAAACTATAATAACGAAAAAACAATAGTTATTCCAGACGGTATAACCGCAATAGGAGACAGCGTATTCAAGGGTATGAGGACGATTGAGGAAGTTATACTGCCTGAAAGTGTTGTATCAATAAAGGCAAATGCGTTCAAAGGGTGCAGGAATCTGGAAAGCATAAATTTTCCGCAGAATCTTTGTGAAGTGGGTGACTTTGCATTTCACCGCTGTCACTCTCTTGAATCAGTTATTCTGCCCGACAGCGTGAATCATGTAGGAAAAGGTGCATTTCTCTGTTGTGATTCACTGAAAAAAATATCTCTCAAAGGTGTACAGCGTATTGAAATGCAGACGTTCACAAATTGTACAGCTATTGAGGAATTATCGCTGAATATCAATCTTGACACATCAAATCTTGGCGACGATATATTTACAGGCTGTACCAAAATAAACAAGATTAATTTTTCTGACGGTTCAGAATATTCAATCCCTAATCTTATAAAGGCTATCGACCATACCAACAATATAGTAAGTACGATTGCAAAAAGTGTGTATAAGTCAATGAAGCTTGAAAACGGACGACTTTATAAATTCAGTGTAAATCTGAAAGATGTAACTATTCCAGAGGGCATAACAAGTATTGAAAGAGGCTGTTTCAGTGATAAAAAGGGTATTGTTTCAATTGTCTTTCCAATGAGTCTCAAAAAAATATGTGCAAATGCTTTTGTTAACTGCATAAGTCTGAAAAAAGTTGTTATAAGCAATCCCGATATAAAAAAAGAAGATATTGAAGATGACACTTTCAGAGGTTGCAGTAACCTGACAGATATAGTATTTGATGGCGATACTGATGTTGTAAAAAAGATACGTGAACAGGTCTACAGCGATTTCTATATAAGCGGTTGCGTATTGATGCGGTACAGCGGACATGAGGAGCGTATCAGTGTTCCTGACGGTATCAGAATTATTTCAGAAAAATGCTTTATGGGAAATGACAGAATTGACAGAATAATCCTGCCCGACAGTGTAGAGGAAATAAGAGACAGTGCGTTCAGAAACTGCACATCACTGCAAAGTATTGAGTTGTCTGCTGATTTGCGTAAAATCGGTACAAGTGCATTTGAAAACTGCCGTCAGCTTATTAAAATAACACTGCCTGACAATATGCGTACAATAGAAAAATCTGCTTTTAAAAGATGCCGTAAACTGAATTTTTTTGGTGTGAATAAAAAGCTTGAATATATCGGAGACATGACATTTTATGGCTGTAGCGAACTTAAAAATATAGATATTCCGTTTGATACAGTTCTTGACGGTGATATGATTTTTTTCAACAGCGGTTATACAAGAACATATATTCAGCCATATCAGTTCTGTGGTGACGATACAATTACAGAACTTGAAATAACTACACCGCACACAATAGGCAGATATGCTTTTTCAGGATGTAAGAATCTTGAAAGCGTGAAAATAATCAACAGCGACTGCATTATAGATGAATACGCTTTTGAAAAATGCCCGAAACTGAAAAGTATATCTGTCAATGCAAAACGTATCAGCAAGGGTGCTTTTTCATTCTGTCAGAATCTTGAAAGCGTATATATAAATTCGCCTGAAATAAGTGATTATACTTTTTTTGAATGTGTAAAGCTTAAAGATGTTTCTTTGTCGGAAAATGTTAAAACTATCGGCAGAAATGCTTTTGAGGAATGTACAGCACTGAAGCATTTTCCATTTGAAGCAGTTGAATCAATTGGCGAAAGTGCATTTGCAAGATGTGAGGGATTTTCTGAAATCTCACTTCACGGCAAAAAAAATATCAGCCGTCATGCTTTTGAGGACTGCTGTAATATAAAGCGACTGGATATTGATTCATGTGTTTCAACAGACAGTGGTGCGTTTTTTAGTTGTACATATATAGATGAAATTGTGCTTGATGGTCTGGCATACAGTTTCAGCCGATTTTCCGACAGCATAAATTCTGTAGATAATAAAATTCCTGAACGTGTACAGGAGATTATCGGCGATATATATTCATGTTTTCACATTAACAGAAAAAATGAACTTCTGAAATATTACGGCAATTCAACAAGTGTAAATATTCCGAATGATGTTGTATCAGTTGGTGATGAAGCATTCCGAAACTGTTTGAGATGCAAATATATAGTATTTTCCGAAACTGTGGACTACATTGGCAAGCTCGCATTTGATGGTACAGGCTGGCTTAACAGAATAAGACAGTACAACAGAATCAACATAATCAACAATATGATTGCAGACGGCGCAAACTGCGGTGAGTATGCAGAAATACCATCTGAAATAAAGCGTGTAATAAGCTGGGCATTTGCTGGAAATACAAATCTGAAAGAACTGAAATTTCTTGGTGAGCGTACTATTGTTGACGAATTTGCATTCCGCAACTGCATAAATCTCCATAAGATTATTTTAGCTGACGGTACTTGCTATAATGTTAATGAGCGTGAAAAAAGTCCTGATTTTGTACAAAAAATATTTGCAGAGTGCCTTAACTGCTTCAAAACGGACGAAGCAGGAAATCTTGTTGAAAGTACGGGAAATATAAAAAATCTTGTATTTCCACAAGGGATAAAATCAATTGCAGACGAAGTATACAAAGACTGCAATCTGCTTGAAAGTATAGTGTTATCAGATGATACGGCGGAAATCGGAAAGAGTGCATTTGAAAACAGCAAATGGTTAAGATGTGTAGAAAATGCTGTAGGAGTAGTAAAAATCGGCGATTTTGCATTCAGTGGCTGTCAAAGTCTTGAAACAGCGGAATTTTCAGATAATCTGCGTGAAATCGGCAAAAGAGCATTTGAACATTGTTGCAGACTGAAAGAAATAGTAATTCCGGAGGGTGTAAAATTTATACGTGAACGGACGTTTTTCAGATGCAAAAGCCTTAAAAAAGTTATACTTCCGTCAACGCTTGACTCAATAGAAAAAGAGGCATTTGCTTTTTGTGACAGTCTTGAAACGGTTGTAATATCAAAAAATACTCATGTAAATGAAAAAGCATTTGTATGGACAAATGCAGAAACGGAGTATATATGAGATACAGAAAACTGGGCAATACGGGGTTAAAAGTATCGGAAATAGGCTTCGGCACAATTCCGATATTAAGCGGAAAAGTACCTGTTCTACCCGAATATTTCAGCCCTGATACAGATGAAGCAGTGAAAATAATGGAACACGCATACAACATGGGCTGTAACTTCTATGATACGGCAATACCTGAAGAATACGGCGACGCAGAGTATAAACTCGGACGTTTTGCCGAAAAAGTTGGCAGGGATAATATTATAATCTCCGACAAGGCACGTTTTTTCAGCGGTAATGAAATATATAATGCTGTAATAAAGTCAACTGAAAATCTTGGTACATACTCCGATATATACTTTGTACATCAGGTTGACCTTAATAATCAGGATATTACTTTTGAGCGATACGGCGCAGTTGATGCACTCTGCGACCTCAAAAAAGAGGGCAGAATAAAATTTACCGGAATTGCAACACATTATTATGATGTTATGCTCCGTGCAGAAAACGACAGCAGAGTTGATATTATTCAGGGTAGCGGAAATATTATGGAGCGTGGTATGCTTGAAAGAATACGCAGTTTTTCAGGTGAAAAGGGCTTTATACTTAATAAAGTATACGGCGCAGGCGTTCTTATTGACCCTTTTTCACCTGATGAGCTTATTTCGGGTATACTTGATTACCCTTTTTCATGCGCATTAATTGGTATAGGAAATTTTTATCAGACTGATATTGCAATGAAACAGGAGTACACACCGAAAAATCTTACGTTCTGCGAAGTAATCGACCGCCTTAAAACAAAGTTTGAGCCAATAGAGTGCGACAGATGTCAGAGATGTATCTGTCCGCACGGTACAGAAATCCACACAATATTCAGACAGTATAATTATTATCATCTTGGCAAGAATTTCTGGGCATTGAAAAAACTAAGTCTCAACATAGAACAGGCATACAGAAAATGCCTTTGCTGTACAGAGCATTATTGTGAAAAGAACTGCCCTCGCAATCTGCATATTCCCGAACTTATAGGAAAAGCAGATGCACTTGTAAAAAATCACATTGACTATGATTTCAGAAATCTTTTTTAAGACAACTCAGTACTTTTCAGCATCTTCAATAGCCTTTTTCGGAGTTGATATGCCGAAAAGTACATCAACAAGTGCATTTCCGTATTTCTGGAGCATGACAATAGCTGTTGCAACGTAAAGACGTACAACATCAAGAGCAGGAACAGCATTTTCTCCGCAATAGCAAGACGTTCTGTAACTGATTTCGCCGTCACGATAATCCACTTCAAAACTGCCGTACCTCATACCATAATTGGCACGTGCCATAAACTCTGCAATCTTGTTTATATTTCTGCTGTCTGCACTTACCTGCAAAACAGATGTAATTGTAAAACCGTCACTTGTGACATCAACAGACATATCTACATCTTTGAGATTATTATTCATCACAATATTTGCCTTTATAACACCTTTATAATTGACCGGCTCAAAATCAATTTTATTTGCATCAAAAAAATCCTCAATCACTTCCGCAATTTTTTGTGAATATCCAGCAGACATAAAAACACCCTTTCATATTTCATAGAAATTCTTGAAATTTTCAGCTAAAATAAGCCTGTTTTCATCACGTGAAAATCCAAGAGACAAAAATCTTTCAAACTCCTCTTTGTGATTCCACATAGGAAAATCACAGCCGAAAAAACATCTTTCAATACCAAATTTCTTTATCCTCCTTACAGCATCTTCTCTGCTCATAAAAGCCATACAGCTACTTATGTCTACACGAAGATTTTCAAATCCCGTCAGAAGTTCTTCTGCATCGTCCCAGCGACAGTAACCGCCAAGATGCGCAGCCTGCAATTTGAGTTTCGGAAAATTCTCACATATACGACGTATTTTCTGTGGTGCAGAATAGTCATAACGGGGGTCACCGCAATGAATCAGCAAAGGGAGTTTTCCCTCAATTATTTCATAAATTCTGAACGCATCAGGTGAATCAGCATCAAATGTCTGAAAATCGGGATGCAGTTTTACTCCGTGCAATCCAAGTTCTCTGATTTGCTTAATATCATTTTCTATACTTTCAGAAAGCGGGTGAGTAGTACCGAAGCCGAAAAAACAGCTGTACTTTTCACATTCTTCAGCGATAAAATGATTAATTGAGCTTACCTGATGCGGAACGGTTGCAGTCGAACATACAAGATAGCGTGATATACCAATAGTTTCCCCTGCCTTAACCAATCGTTCAGATATGCCGGTATTGTCCATACCTAAATCATAGAATTTTCCTATATTAACAGTAGCATTTTCAGCTATTTTTTCGGGAAAAATATGTGCATGAGCATCAATTACTTCATAATCCATAAAAAAACCTTCTTTTAATTGAAATACCACATCTATTATATCACTTTGTGCGACGCTTGTCAAATATTTCACAAAAGTTTCATAAAACAGCTATTGTTTATATTCCTGATTCTGCAAAAAACGCAATCGTTTTTCCTTACGGAGTTTTCCAGATTCTTTATGAAAATAGTTGTCTCGTCTCCACCATTTGCGAATGTGAGCATCAGGTTTATGCGGTTCTAAAAAAAGTGCTTCAAGCGGAGTGTCGGGACGATTAGAACAGTAGGGACAGTCGGGGTCACCGCAATTTTTGCTCAACCATACATTACAGCCAAGACAGCAGTTTGCATCATAGCGGTAATAAAAAAACAACTCATTTTTTCCGCAAACCGGACAAGGAGTAAGGGAGAACATTCCATGTTTTTCAGTTTTTCTTCTTCTGGCACGATAACTTATATATCTTTTACGGTTTTTCATAAACAAATCACCTTGTTTAATGTAAATAATTTTCATAATCGGCTTTTGAAAACATCATAGCCGAATTTTTTTAGTGTTATTATATCAACATTCAGCTAATACAGCAGAATATCAGTCAATGGCATACCATTAAAGGTATTATTTTTTACCATAGAATATATCGCCATATCACCAAAAACAAGTCTGTCACCAATTTTCAGCGGATTATCAAAAGAGTACTCCCCTATCATATCGCCTGCAAGACAAGTCTGCGAGCCAAGACGATAAGTATAAGTCTTTTCACCTGCTTCACCTGAATCAATAAGTGGCGGACGATACGGCATTTCAAGCACATCAGGCATATGACAAGCCGCCGAAGTATCAAGTATAGCAATCGGCATATCATTTTCAATGATGTCAAGAACTTCTGTAACAAGAAATCCTGCATTGAGTGCAACAGCTTCTCCCGGTTCAATATAAACCTGCAAACCATATTTGTTCATGCGCTCAATACACTTTTCAAGCAGAGAGATATTATAATTATCTCTTGTAATATGATGACCACCGCCAAAATTTATCCATTGCATTTTTGGAAGTATATCGCCGAATTTTTCCTCAACAGCATCAAGAGTTTTTGCAAGGTCGTCTGAATTTTGCTCACAGAGTGTATGAAAATGTATTCCCGAAACGCCATACAGATTATTTCTGTCAAAATTTTTATCAGTTATTCCTAAACGTGATTTCGGAGAACATGGGTCATAGATTTCATGCCCCTCCTGCGTGGAACATTCAGGATTCACCCTCAACCCGATTTTTTTACCTGTTCCGAGAACTTTCTCACGGTATCTGTCAAGCTGACTGAATGAATTGAAGATGATGTGACCGCAGTATGATATGATTTCATCAATCTCATTTTCACGATATGAGGCGGAGAAAACATGATTTTCCCCGCCCATTTCTTCAAATCCAAGTTTTGCCTCAAAAAGACCACTGCACGCCGTTCCTGAAATGTATTTCTTTATAAGCGGATAAACATGATAGCAGGAAAATGCTTTCTGTGCAAGCAGAATTTTTGCCCCTGTACGTTCCTCAACGCCATGAAGTATTTCAAGATTCTGTATCAGCTTTTTTTCGTCAATAATATAGCATGGAGTTGAAATATCAGTCATTTTTTCGCTCAACAGCCTTTGTCAATGAAATGTTAGAGATATTGTACATATACTCAATATCCTCACCAAGCACAATTATAATCCAGCCGTCAACAATTTCTTCAAGAACTCCTGCTGTATAGCCGTCAACTCCGTTGGAATAAACCTCAACATATCTTCCGAGGTATCTTTTGAGTGTTTCCTCAAATTTTGCAACTTTTGTACTGTTTGCCATAATTTTTTTCTCCTTTTAATATACAATGAAAGCAATGTTTGAAATATTAGCTATGCTGATATTTCCGTTATTAAGTGCGAGACTGATATAACCGTCACCAACTTCAACAAGAACTCCGCTTGAAATACCGTTTTTCGTTTCACTGTTGAAATAGTTGTAGTTAATACATATCTCTTTTCCGATAATTACTTCAAGAGCCTCTTCAATTTC
>CAMWKY010000037.1 GCA_947174965.1 uncultured Ruminococcus sp.
ATTATATCAGATGCAGAGTGGAGCATTTCAGAATAGTTCTCAATCTTTCCGAGCATATCAACAGCAGATTTGTTTTTCTCATTCTGAAAAAATCCGTCGGGGATATATGAATATCTGAAATTTTCGTTATATTTGAATTTATTATCAGAAGATATGCTTATTACTGCGCCTGCTCTTGAAACAAGCATATCACTTTTATATGAAGTTTCAAGAAGTTCCGAAACATTTTGCGGAACAGGTGTTCTTGTACCGCCCTGATATGATGAGTATATGCTCACTTCCTGCTTTTCGGGATAAACAGGCTCATAACCTGCATAATCGGTAAGCCCATAAGTTTCGGCAAAATTTCTGTCAAGTTCTGCCACATAGAACATTGCGTCACATAGTTCACCGTTCATGACTATATCAAACGGCTTACTTGTCATTGTGTAGCACTGGTCATCAGTAGAGCCTATTGACCACGAATCCTTGCTATAGTTGTAAGTTGAGTAAGTAGACGTTTTAAGTCTCAAATCCTGCGGAGAACGTGCATAATAAAGCGGAGTATCATTGTTTTGTGTTCTGAACTGTTCTCCCGATGTTGTATCACGGAATACATTGAGCATTTCAACAAGTCTGTCTGTAAAAGCATCTGCATTGATAAGTGTTTCAAGGATTGTCCTGTCTGCATTAATCTGCGGTTTCGGAATAAGAGATGCAATGACTGCAAAAATCGCAACAAAAACAGCTCCCGATTTCCACGATTCAAATTTATCAATAACAACAACATTTTTGCTGTTGCTTAATTGTCTGAAATACATGAGGATTATTATATATCCTACAGTAAGTGCGATTATATATCCTATCGGCATTTCTTCGTATTCTTTGCCGTATATTGTAAACGGAATTATCATAATAAGAAATGTCATGAAAACTCTGTATTGAACTCTTGTGAAAAAGTAGAATACTGATGATGCAAAAATCACACTGAAAATAAATATGCCAAGAGTGTACCATTTGTTATATTGAAGTGAGTCCTGCGGTGTGATAAACCAGATTACAGGGTCAATCGGATAATTCTCCTTGCCTTTTTGCAGTGCTGAATCAAGGGCATATAAGAATATGATTCCGATAATTATATATAATATAGTACCGATAATCTTATGTTTTTTCATAAAATCGAACAGCCTGAACAAAGCCCAGCTGATAATATATGCAAGTACACCATAAGTCAGTGCAAGGCTATCACGATAATGATACATAACAGAAGATACAAGTATTGACACATATATCAATACAGGGTCTGCTAATGTATGTATAAAGAAATTTTTAAGTTTGTTATCATTTCTAACGATTTCAGTCATATTTTTATACCAACTTAAAATTATTGTCGCCGTCAAGATACCACATAGGCAAATCGGTTAGATTTATACATTCTGCGGAAATTCCTATAAGGCTTGCATTGTCTTTGTCCTCAAGAGTTGAAACTATTTCAGACATTTCTTCTCCGCAGTCGGTAGATGCTATTACATATGCACAAGCAGATGGATTGAGCAGTCTTATTCGTCTGTCGGGAACTACTTTTGATGCAATGACTTTCAGAAGAAGTTGTTGTGGATAGTCGGGACTGTCCACACTTTCTGAAATAATTTCTCCGCCTGCACTGTAGTAGACAAATGTGCAGGCGATACCCTGCTTGATAAGCAGAGAGATTAAACCAAATACAGAAGATATAAGTTTTTCTTCGGATATTATTGATTCTTCTGCTTTTGCGGAATTATTTCTGTATAGGTCGAGTACGATAATCGGCTGGACAGATGCTACAGATTCATCAAGTCTCACCATTAGCTTGTCTTTTTTTGTAGAGAGTTTCCAGTTGATGCGCTTCAATGGGTCGCCCTGAACATACTCACGGTGTTCATAACCGGGTGCTGTATTTGCTGTAAACAGCATTGCAGAGTTATTGTTTTCTTCGTCGTCACTTGTCAGTACAGAATCGGCTATACTGCGGAAAAGTTTTGATGATGACTTTATTTCTGGTATTTCAGGAATAACCCCGACACTTTTCGGCAGAGGAAGTTCATTTTTCAGCCTGAATTTAAGAAATCCCAGAAAACCGCATGAATATACAGAAGTTATTGATATTTCGCCGTTTCCGCCTGTTGTGGCATCAACTGTATAAGTAAATGTTTTTTTGTCTTCTCCAGCAAGAGAAAGTTTGTAGATATTTTTTTCCTGACTGAAAACTTCACTTGCATATGTGTCAATTTGCACTATGCCAAGCGGAAATCTGCCGTTTTTTTCTACAGTTATATTTACATTAAGTCTGCTGTTCTTTTTTACATATCCGTCACAATCAAGGCTTATTTTTATACGGTTTCTGGCATAAAGTGCGAAAAACAAGGAAACAAGAGGGGCAAATAATATAAATGCCGTTAAAATTATGCCTATTTCACCATCTATATAAAAAGTAAAGCCATAAAGTAAAGCAAGTACCGCAAGGGGTGATATTAATTTTTTCATATTTTAGCTTCCCATTGACGGCACAGGGGTTGTATCAAGAATATGTTTTATATATTCTTCTGATGTGCCAAATTCACTTTTGCCCTGCGGAGAAAGTATGATTCTATGCGCAAGAACGCATACTCCCGCTTTTTTTACATCATCAGGTGTAACATATTCTCTTTCGTATATATAAGCAAAAGCTTTTGATGCTTTATAAAGTGCAATGCTTCCACGTGGACTTATTCCGAGTGTTGCATTTCTGTCATTTCTTGTTGATGATACAATATCAATAACATATTTTTTAATCTGTTCAGTTACACGTATATTGCGGACATTCTCCTGCATCTCTATAATTTCATCAACAGTAAGAGCTGAACTCTCTATATTATTAATGGGATTATGCTTTTCAGTTCTTTCAAGAATTTTCATTTCCTCATTGGGAGCAGGATAGCCCATTGACAATTTCATGAAAAATCTGTCCATTTGTGCTTCGGGCAAATGGAAAGTACCGTATGTTTCAACAGGATTCTGAGTAGCCATTACAAGAAACGGTTGAGGAAGTTTATGTGTTCTGCCGTCCATTGAAATCTGGCGTTCTTCCATAGCTTCAAGAAGTGCGGACTGAACTTTCGGAGATGCACGATTTATTTCGTCGGCAAGGAGAAAATTACACATAACAGCACCGTCACGGTAAATAAATTCACCTGTTTTTGTATCAAGCATTGTAAAACCTGCAATATCAGAGGGCATTACATCAGGTGTAAGCTGAATACGGTTGAATTTTCCTCCGACAGAACGGGAAAGAGCAGTTATAAGCTGAGTTTTTCCCACGCCCGGAACGTCCTCCAGAAGTACATGACCCTCACAAAGCATAGATGCAATCAGTTTTATTATTGTGTCATCTTTTCCGACGATTACTTTTCCTATTGAATCCGACAATATATTTATCTTGCTATTCATCATTTTCCTCCACGCAAAAATATACTATTTACATTATAACATATTTTTACAAAGATAGCAAGAGGGCAAAACAGAAATATTGCACCCATGCTTTTGTATACTTTTCACAAAAACACGGGTGCAAAATTGTTTAATGTAATTTATCGGGATTTTTTGAAAAAAACGGCACTGAAAATCAGCACCGCTTTTATTGAATTACTTATTCATCATCTTTGCAACTTCGTCAGCAAGGTTGTCCTCTTTCTTTTCAACACCCTCGCCACGCTCATAACGGATAACATCAACTACCTTGATTGTACCGCCGAGAGCCTTAGCTTCTGCATCAACATAACCCTGTACAGAAAGCTTGCCAGTTGTGTCCTTAACGAAAGCCTGTTCAAGAAGACAGTTTTCACTGTAGTATTTGCCAACTTTGCCCTCTGCAATCTTTGTCTTAACCTGTTCAGGCTTGCTTGACATTTTCGGGTCTTCAGCCATCTGAGCAAGAATGATTTCCTTTTCCTTTTCAAGAACTTCAGCAGGAACGTCCTCACGTCTGATATATGGAGCGTTAAGTGCTGCTGACTGCATAGCAACGTCTTTACCTATAACAGCAACCTTATCAGCAGAAAGCTCTGTATCAAGTTTAACCATAACACCAATGCTTCCGCCATTGTGGATATAAGATGCAAGTACACCTTCCATTCTTACAAAACGACGGATAACAATATTCTCTCTGATTTTCATACCTGCAAGCTCTGTGAGAACATCAGCAACTGTAGCTGTACCGCCGTCAATTGTCATTGCTTTAAGTGCTTCAACATCAGCAGGATTCTGCTTGATGATTGTGTTTGCAACTGCATTTACAAAGTTCTTGATGTCATCTGTGTTTGCAGCGAAGTCAGTTTCTGTGTTTACTTCGAGAAGTACACCAACATTGCCATCTACAACAGCTGTAACAATACCCTCTGCTGCGGCACGACTGCTTTTCTTAGCCTGTGTAGCAAGTCCTTTTTCTCTAAGGAACTCGATAGCCTTATCCATATCGCCGTCATTTGCTTCAAGAGCCTTTTTACAGTCCATCATGCCAACACCTGTTGACTTCATGAGTTCTTTAATCTCTGCAACGGAAACTTTTCCCATTGTTATAACCTCCTAAAATATATTATTATCTGCAAAAACCCGAAATCAATGGTATTTCGGGTTTTATTTTTTGATTATTCAGCCTGTTCTTCTACTGCTTCTTCAACAGCAACTTCTTCTGTTTCAGCAACAGCGTCGTCGCCCTGTCTGCCCTCGATAACAGCATTAGCAATTGTACCAGCAATGAGCTTTACAGCACGGATAGCATCATCATTACCCGGAATTACAAAATCAACGTCATCAGGGTCACAGTTTGTATCAACAATAGCAACAATCGGAATACCAAGTTTTTTAGCCTCTGCAACAGCAATCTTTTCTTTGCGTGGGTCAACGATAAAGAGTGCAGCAGGGAGTTTCTTTATTGATTTGATACCGCCGAGGAATTTCTCAAGCTTCTCAATTTCAAGATTAAGCTTAACAACTTCTTTCTTCGGAAGAAGGTCAAATGTGCCGTCTGATTCCATTGTGTGAAGCTGTTCAAGTCTCTTGATTCTTGTCTGGATTGTCTTGAAGTTTGTGAGCATACCGCCGAGCCATCTTGCATTGACATAGTGTGCGCCTGCTCTTGTTGCCTCTTCCTTGACAGAATCACCAGCCTGCTTTTTTGTACCTACGAAAAGCACTTCTCCGCCATTAGCTGATATGTCACGAATAAACATATAAGCTTCTTCAAGCTTCTTTACTGTTTTCTGAAGGTCGATAATGTAGATACCGTTTCTTTCTGTGAAGATGTACGGTGCCATTTTTGGATTCCAGCGTCTTGTCTGATGTCCGAAGTGAACACCTGCTTCAAGAAGCTGTTTCATTGAAACTACTGACATTGTTGTAGTCCTCCTTAAAATTGGTTTTTTATTAATCCTCCGCAGTATTTAGCTCATGGACAACATCTTATATCAGATGCACCAATCCGTGAAAATATCTGCGTGTGAATTGCCCTAATATTATATCATAATATGACAATTTTTTCAAGTTGCTAACCAAACAAATTTTCAGTCTTTTTTTCTCTTGAATTTGTGCATATTGTCAAATTTGTATCATCAACAAGAATAACATCATCACCGATAACCTTTATTGAATTGCATGGGATTTCTGTATCATTCTCACGTCCGAAAAGACCGAAAAATCTGTAACCGCCATATATAAGCAGTGAAAGCACTTCGGAATTGTCCGTGTTCATACGAATATCATCAATATATCCTAATCTTTCGCCTGTTTTAATGTTGATGACTTCTTTTGTTTTGAGTTTGTCAAGACTGCATACCATATAAAATCACCTCTATAATAAAGGTATGGTATAACGCTTGGCAATTATTCTTTTATTTCTTCTTTTTTGCAAGTACGGACATAAGAATTGCAATCACAACAGCAAGTACACCGCCGATTGCAATAGGCACAACAGGGAAATTGTCGCCTGTGTTTGGTATTGTTGAAGCAAGAATAGCTATATTTGTCATGTTTTTTCCTCCAGAAGTTTTATTTAATATTTGCCTGCTGTTTTGCGGCTGTCAGTGTGTTTTTCATGAGCATTGCAATTGTCATAGGTCCGACACCGCCTGGAACAGGAGTTATGTAGCCTGCTTTCTTTTCAGCTGATTCAAAATCAACATCACCGCAAAGCTTGCCGTTTTCATCTCTGTTCATGCCGACATCGATTACAACAGCACCCTCTTTTATCATATCGCCAGTGATAAACTTTGCCTTGCCGATAGCAACAACAAGTATATCTGCACTTAAACAAATCTCTTTAAGATTCTTTGTTTTTGAGTGGCATATTGTAACAGTGCCGTTTTTCTGTAAAAGGAGCATTGCCTGCGGTTTTCCTACAATGTTTGAACGTCCGACAACAACACACTGCTTGCCTGTTATGTCAACTCCAGTACTTTCAATAAGACGCATAACACCGGCAGGAGTACATGGAAGGAATGAATATTCTCCTATCATAATTTTTCCGACGTTTACAGGGTGAAAAGCATCAACGTCCTTTTCAGGTGAGATAGCATTGATTACAGCTTTTTCATCAATATGCTTAGGAAGTGGGAGCTGTACAAGTATACCGTTTACCCTCTCATCTCTGTTAAGTACGCTGACTAAATCAAGAAGTTGTTCCTGAGTTGTGTTTTCGTCAAGCGCATACTCAAATGACTGAAATCCTACAGCTTCACAAGCCTTTTTCTTGTTGTTTACGTAAACTCTTGATGCAGAGTCGTTTCCGACAATTACAACAGCAAGTCCGACTTTAAGACCGTGTTCATCTTTCAGTGCAGCTGTCTCATCTGCAACTTCCTGTTTAACAGCAGCCGAAACTGCTTTTCCGTCAATAATCTGTGCCATTTTTTAAATCCTCCTTAGTATTATCTTCGTCATCTTCTTCATCAGAAGTTATGACGATTTCTTCTTCATCATTTTCTGTATTTACAGATACGGACTTTTTCAGCATAAGCTTTGATTCTTCTGTATTTACATACAGAACATATTTTTCAGGGTCACGCTTTGCATTAAGTCCTATAACTATTTGCAGAATTACAGAAACTATAAGTATGATTACCGAAACAAGCTGAGAAACTCTCACATTGCCAATCATAAGACTGTCAATACGCAGTCCCTCGACTACTGCACGTTCTGCGCCGTACCATGCCATGTACATAAGTGTAAGCTGTCCGTCATATTTGCGGTGCTTTGAGTAGAACGCAAGAATTACAAATCCAAGCAAGCACCATACAGATTCATATAAAAAGCACGGGTGAACAGGCTTTTCCCACATCATATTAATACCGTTTTCGTACATAGAACCGCCGATTTGTGTTTCCCGCAGTATAATCTGCTGTATTCTTCCACCTGTCATGCCGAAAATTGAGTCGGTATTTATGCCAAAAGCCTCCTGATTTACAAAGTTTCCCCAACGTCCTATGCCCTGACCTATGAGAAAGCCCATAAGTGAAATATCAAGCATAGGAAACATTTTTATTTTTTTTATTTTACATATAGTCAAGCCGACTATCAATGCACCGATAATTCCGCCGTATATTGCAAGTCCGCCGTTTCGGGTGTTTATAACGGCAAGAAACGTGTCTTTAAGCGTATCCTGTTTGTAGTCGTCCCACTTCATAGCGACAAAATAAAGTCTTGCGCCGACAACTCCGCCGATAACACCGCCGATTACTGCATCAACAGCATCGTCGGAGTTGATTCCGAATTTTTTCATTCGTGGGAAACAATACAGGACAGCAAGCAGAAGTCCGAAAGCAATTATAATTCCGTACCATTGTATAGAAAGTCCGAAAACAGTTACGGCAGTCGGATTGATTTCAAATTCCCAGTCAAGTGCGGGAAACTGTATAATATAGGGATTTGTTATTTCAGATTCTGTCACTTAATCACCAGCTTTCTCTATAACAGAAAGTACAGATTTATCGGGTGTAAGTTCTGTTTTTATGAAGTTATAGACATCTTCGCTTGTAATGTCGGAGAATGTATCTATATCATAAAAAGGACCTATGCTGTTGATGTAGTTATTCATCATGGAAGATGCAACAACCGCAACATTATTCTGCTGACGTATAAGACTTCCATATATTACCTTTTTGATTCTGCGGAAATCGTCCTCACACACACCATTCTGCACTATTTTTGAAAATTCCTCTGCAACAGCTTTTCTGACTTCTTCAGGCTTTTCTGATTCTCCGCTGAAAATCACCACAAAATAGCCGTTTCCTGCAAATACTTCTGAATCAAACGTTGTATTGATAATATTATCTTCAATAAGACGTGTATACAAATCGCTTGACTTTACACTGATAAGCATTGATGCAATAGATGCAACAAGATATTTTTTTGCCTGCTTTTCGCTGTCGTTTTCAGTATGGCATTTATAGCCGAGCTGAAAAATGGTCGTTCCTACAGGAAGTTTCTCTGTTATTGTATTTCTTACAACTTCATCAGGTTCAGCAGGAAAGACTGTTTCAAGCCCGTTATCTTCACATGGTTTGAGAAGTTCATCACATATTGCAAGCACTTCATCTTCATCTACATTTCCTGCAATGGAAAGTGCCATGTTATTCAGGTTATAGAAAGTGCTATAGCATTTATACAGCAAATCAGCATCAATTTCCGCTATGCTGTCAACCGTTCCTGCAATATCGATTCTTACAGGGTGATTATGATACATTGCTTTCAGCATATTGAAAAGCAAACGCCATTCGGGATTATCATTAGTCATCTGAATTTCCTGTCCGATAATTCCCTGTTCCTTTTCGACGTTTTCTTTTGTGAAATACGGTTTCTGAACGAAGTCAAGCAGTATTCTTAAATTTTTTGTATAATTTTTTGAACAGCTGAAAATATAGCACGTTCTGTCAAATGATGTGAAAGCATTTCCGTTTGCTCCTGTCTGTGCGTAGAGTTCAAATACTCCGCAGTCCTCATTTTCAAAAAGTTTATGCTCAAGAAAATGCGATATACCTTCGGGAACGGTTGTATATTCCTTATCGGCGGAAGTTCTGAACATGGTATTTATTGAGCCGTATTTTGTACCAAAAAGCGCATACACACTGCTAAAGCCTTTCATCTCTCTTATATAGATGTCAAGACCGCTTTTATGCTTTACATGAATACAGCTATCGCCAGTAATTTTGCTTGTGATTATTTCTTTGCTCATTCAGAAATCTCCTTATTAATCAGATAGTATGAAGTATCAGGTTTAAGCGATTTTGCAGTATCTATGATACTTTCTTTTGTAACTGAACAGAATTTATCAAAGTATTGATGAGGTGTTATAATCTCACCGGCGCAGAATCTGTCAAAATACCAGTTTACATATTGAACAGGAGTATCGCCGACACCTGACAGACTATCGTCTATTGCTTTTATTACAGCCTGCATTTCTTCTTCTGAAATATTTCCGTTTCTGATTTCTTCAATCTGATTGAATATTTCGTCATAAGCTTTCTGGATATTCTCCTTGTCAACTCCGCTTTCAATAAGAATCACATTATTTTTAATGTAACGGCATGAACAATAGTAGCATAGGCTGAGTTTTTCACGGACATTCATAAAAAGCTTTGATACAGGTGTACCGCCTAATATAATGCTTAACATATTCATTGCATAGCTGTCATCTGAATCACTTTTCAACAAAAGTATCATCTTGCTTTGATTTACAGGAAGTTCCTCTGTAACTTTTTCAGGCTTTGCCTTTATCGGACTGTTACTGTATATCGTGTACTGACGTGAATTTCTTGTTATTTCTGAAAATCCTTTGCGGAACATTTCGGAAACAGCAGTATTTTCTTCAGGTGCAACATAGAAAATCTCAATCTGTGAAGTTTCAAGAAGATGTTCATATGCTTTGAATACAGATTCAGGTGTGACTTTTTCTGCATCTTCTATTTCAATGAATGAATTTTCAATGGGTTCACCTTTGAAAGCTGTTTTTTTAGCCTGCATAATTGCATATTCACGCTTATCATTCAATATGCTGTTTATATCGTCAATCAGGCATTTCTGACATATCTTGAAATTTTTGCTGTCAAATGCGCTGTTTTCTGTGTTCGGACTGAAAATACAGTCGTGAACTATTTCAAGCATACTTTCTGTTATGTTTTCGTTTTCAAGTGCAAAGCGGTTGCAAATCCATGAGGCTGAAAAAGTTATAACTTGAGTATATCCGACAGTGTTCGTTCTTCCACTTATACTTGCTGCATAAAGTTCCTGCATAGTTTTATTCATTTCACTGAAACTTTTGATTTTGCCGTTTGACATAGAAAGCATTCCGCTTAACATCTCATTTTCAGCGGTATACCCTGAATCAAGTTCAGTTATAAATTTCACGCTTAGAGAACAGGTGTTGAACTTTTCGTCAATAATTGTTGAAAAGCCTATATTATCGCCGATAACTTCCCTTTTATAGTTCATTATTTAAAATCACTCCAGACTTTGATAAAATTTACTTATTTATTATATCACAATATTAACTGAATTACCATAGATTTTACAAAAAAATTAATCTGACGAATAAAGTTTTTTGAAATCTGTCGGTGTGCAGTGCTTTATCTCCTTGAAAATGCGGTTGAATGTTGTGAGACTTTTGAATCCCGAACGCATTGCAACTTCCGTCACTGAAATAGTCGGGTCAAGGAGTAAAAGTTCAGCTGCCTTTGTACGTCTTGCATTGATATATTGCAGATATGACATGGAATTATACTGCTTGAAAATGCGTGAGAAGTGGTATTTGCTGTAGCCTGCAACGTCTGCCAGCTGTTCAAGTGAAATATCATACATATAATTTGTATCGATATATTTCATAACCATATCGAATTTTTCGTTGTATTCGTCAATCCTTTCGTCGTCGCAGTCAAGCGAGATTTTAGCCTGTTCAATGCGGAACTCCCTTACAGCTATAAGCAGATTTATAATTGCAACATATATTTTCACGTCTGCAAGTTCGGATTTTCTTTCATTGAGCTTATATATATCAAGCATTGTTTTTTTTGTGATACTATGCAGACTCTTGTCAAGATTTCTGTTAATAAGAAGCGGTGCTGTCAAGCCACGCATAACAGGTTCAACCGATGGAACATCAGCTAAAACTGAATTATCACACTGCAATATAAGGCGGTGTCCTGCAACGGCAGGCATACCATGAAGTTCAGCAGGCGGGATAATCAGAATATCATATTCAGGGATTCTGTATTCCATATCACACACATTTACTATATACTCATTTTCCAGAGGCATAAGAATTTCAATAGCGTTATGCCAATGGACAGGGTATTTTTCATTGTCATAGTTATCATGGAGCAGGAAAGTACGCTTGCTCTCATATTCGACTGTTTCATAATCTCCTGAAAGATGCTTAATCATAAAATCAACTCCACAAAAAAATTCTGCGATACACAATATATATTAATTATATTACAATATGGGTATTTTGTAAATAGAATAATAAAAACTTTGGCTGATTTATACAAATATTTACCACAATATTTGGCTGTTCACTGTAAAAGATTTTTTTGTCAATAGGTAAAATATTACAAATAGTTACAAAAAATAAAATGACTTGAATTTTGTGATAATTGTGTGTAAAAT